>CAIVYX010000032.1 GCA_903910245.1 uncultured Opitutia bacterium
CGTTTACGAGGAGACCCAACTCTCCACCCGCTCTTACAAGTAATCACCATGGTCCAGGACAACGGAAAAGAAGAAACCCTCGCGCTCAAGCTGCGCGTCTGGCGTCAGCGCCGCGGCCAGCCCGGTGCCTTCGAGGAGCATTCCCTCGCCGCCGTGCCGACCTCGGCCTCGTTCCTCGAGATGATGGACATGCTCAATGAGCAGCTCATCAAGGCGGGCAAGGACACCTTCGCCTTCGATCATGACTGCCGCGAAGGCATCTGCGGCATGTGCTCGATGACGATCAACGGTATGCCCCACGGCCCCATCCCGGGCGTGACGACCTGCCAGTTGCACATGCGCAACTTCCGCGATGGCGAGACGATCACCGTCGAGCCGTGGCGCGCTCGCGCTTTTCCGGTGGTTAAGGACCTCGCGGTCGATCGCTCGGGCTTCGATAAGGTCATCCAGTCCGGCGGTTTCATTACCGTCCGCACCGGTTCCGCCCCTGAGGCCAACAACATCCCGGTACCTAAGCCCATCGCCGACGAGGCCATGGACGCCGCGGAATGCATCGGCTGCGGCGCCTGCGTCGCCTCCTGCAAGAATGGCTCCGCGATGCTTTTCGTCGGTGCTAAGATCAACCACCTCAACATCCTGCCGCAAGGTCAGGCCGAACGCGACCGCCGCACCCTCTCGATGGTGAAGACCATGGACGAGGCCGGTTTTGGTAACTGCACCAACTACGGTGAGTGCCAGGCGCATTGCCCGAAGAGCATCACGCTCGACGTCATCGCCAAGCTCAACCGCGACTATCTCCGCGCCCGCGTGAAGGAATTCTTCTCCTCCACCGGTAAGCCTTCCAAGGGCGGGGACTGAGCGCGGCGCCACGCGCCGCGCGGCCAGAGTATGGAGTATCGAGTATGGAGTATCGGGTGAGTGAAGAGGGCGCCTTCAGGCGCCCTTTTTGTTGGGGGCCGCCGCACGGTGGTCCCAGGGTAGGGGCAGGACTACGTCATGCCCTCCCGTCATCATCGGGCGCGGCGTAGCCTCGCCCCTACCTCACGTTCACCATTCGGCGAACGGGGATACCTCTGCTTCGCAGCAGTTCCCCCATGCCAGCAGAACCCCTGGCGTCTCTTCCTATCCGCCAGCCGCTAGCCGCCAACCGCTCGCGGTCGCGCCCCTGCCCAGGGAGCACTCCCCCGATACTCCATACTCCATACTCGATACTCTAACTACGCGCTACTCCGCCTCGACGACGCTCTGCTCGCCGACGCAGGTCAGCAGGACGCGGTTGTTACCGTTGGCGGCCTGGAGAGAGCGCACGAATTCGGCGATCACGGCGCCGTCCTTTAAGGTGACCTCGTAGCGCAGCTCGGTCATCAGGCCGGCCTGCACGGTTTCGACGGACTTGAGCGACAGCTGTGCGAGGTGCTGCGCGAACGGACCGGCGAAGGCTTGGTCGTAGTCGACGTCGGTGCCCACGCGGATCCGCAGGAGGTGCGAGCCTTTGAACGAGGAGAAGAGGTTCGCTCGCGAGAGGGCGAAGATGATCACGCACACGAGCGGTACGGTGACCGCGGCGAGCTCATATTGGCGGGCGCCGACGGCCAGGCCCGTGCCCATGGCGAGGAAGATGAAACCAATATCACGCGATTGGCCGACATTCCGGCGGAAGCGGATGATCGAGAACGCGGCGAACATGCCAAACGCCGCCGCCAGGTTGCCCACGATGACGAGGATCACGAGCGTGACGACCGTGCCGAGGATGAGCAGGGTGTGCACGTAATCCTGGGAGTAGCGCGTGCCGCGGTAGGTCTGCTTGTACGTCCACGCAACGAGGAGGTTGAGCGCAAAGCTGAACAGGATCGCGAAGAGAATCTCCTGCACGCCTGGCGGGGCAGCGCGGTCGGTGACTAGGCGGGTCATCGCATCGGCTTCGGTCGGGACGGAGTTGGCGGCGAGGAAAAAACGGGGCACAAGGTTCATGAGGCGGAAAGGGCGGGGGTGGCGCCGTATTGGCGAACACTCTCGGAGTATTTACTGAAGGGGCGAGGAAAGATTCCGTGGGCTGAGAGGAAGCTCGCAAAATCGTACGGGGCTGCGGCGTGGCCTTTGACTTCCATCAGGCAGAAGCCGGCATCGAGGACGGGCAGAGCACAGCCATCGTCTTCCGGCTGCGGCGTGAGGTCTTCGAAGCGGCAGCGGATGCCTTGGTCGAAGGTGAGCCGGAGCTGCTCACGGCCGGCTTCATCCACGAGACGGTAGGCGTGGCGGTCATAGCGGATGACGCACGCTGGCCGGAAGCCTTCGTCGGCGATGAGTCGCTGGGCCTCGGCGAGAATGCGCGCGTCGGCCACGGAGGCTGTCGTCGCGGTCTCGCCGTTCGCAAAAGCGATGGCTTGTTTGAGCGGCAGCTGTACGCGCCGCTTGGCGCCTTGGCCGCCGTCGCGATGCTTGATCTCGACGAACGTGATAGCTGGAATCGCGCCATCTTTTGTTCCGTAGAGGCGGAGGCGTAACTTCCGCCGCGAGGGCACGCCGCGCCAGGTATCCCAGTAGCATCTCCGGTCGGCGGAGTCGCAGTAGAGGCTTACGACCGGATAGCAACCCGTCGGTCCGCCCAGAGTGTCGGGCAGGATGCGTCTGGCGAAACGGGCCAGCAAGGCCTCCCGCTCACCGAGCGATAGAACGTATTTGAGTTCGAAGCGCGCCGCGATCTCCATGATCAGGGGATGCGCGTGAGCGTCAGTGAATTACGATCAAACCAAGCTTGGCCGGCTTGGGCGCGCAGCTCGAGGACGAGTACCGGGTCGGTTTCGGCAACGGAGAACTCGACCGACATCGTGCGCCAGTTGTTCGAACCCGTGAGCGCAGGAACGCCGTTGAGGCCAGAGATACGGAGGCGCAGGCCTTTGTCCGGCTCATCCTTGCCCGCGATAACGCCAGCGGTCTTGACCATGCCGGTTAGGCGATAGCGGCCAGGACCGGTCGCGAGCTGCAGGCGGAAGTCGCCGCCTTTCTTCAGGCCGGCCTTCACGTAGAAACAATTGCGCCCCTCGAAGTCGCGTTCGTCCGCCTCCTTCTCGTCGGCGTGGCGCTCCCAAGCGTATTTCCCGAGCGTCGCTTTGCCGCCGATAGAGCGGAGCTGCGCGGACTCCTCGAGCTGGATGCGGACGGCCTCGATGCGGCTTTTCACCCTACTGGCGGCCTCTTTACCTCGCTCCTCGAAGCGCTTCGCCTCTTCGGGATCGAACCGAGTGAGCTTGGCCTTGGAGTTGGCGGCCAGTTCTAAAATCCGCTTCGGCCAGTCGTACGACTGGAAGTTCTTCTCGTAGACGGCGAAGAACTGCGTCCGGTAGCGTTC
>CAIVYX010000033.1 GCA_903910245.1 uncultured Opitutia bacterium
GTGGCCGCCGGCGGGCTGGTGAAACTCGGCACGCTTTCACCGCACTGGCCAGAGGCTCCCGCCTATATCCGTCATCTCGTGAAGGCCGGCGTCACCGTCTCGCTTGGGCATACCTCCGCCGATGCCGCCCAGATTACTGCGGCGGTTGACGCTGGCGCGACCCTTTCCACGCACCTCGGCAACGGTTCGCACGCGATGTTGAATCGGCGTCATAACCACCTGTGGCCTCAGTTGGCGGACGATCGCCTCACCGCCATGTTCATCGCCGATGGGCATCACCTGACGCCTGCACAACTCAAGACCATGCTTCGGGCCAAAGGCCTCGAGCGATCATTGGTCGTCTCTGATACCGTCGCGCTCGGCGGCCTGCCTGCCGGCAAGTATGAGACCCCCATCGGTGGTAAGGTTGAGCTTCGAGCCGATGGCTTCCTCGCCATCGACGACGGTACGGGCAATTACCTCGCTGGGGCGGCTTTGCCTATGACCGCCGCCATTCCCGTGCTCGTGAACCAGGTCGGGCTGACCTTAGGTGAAGCCGTCACACTGCTGACGGTCGCTCCTGGACGAATCGTCGGGGGGAGGGGAGTCTTGGCGGTCGGCGAGCCGGCGGACCTTATGGCTTTCCATTGGGATGGTTCCTCGGCTCGGCCGGAAGTGGGCGGCGTCTGGTTGCGCGGCCGCTCCATCTCCTGAGGCCCGAAAGGGGTTATTGAAAAATTCGATATAAGGAGGGGAAGCTAAACCTCGCCTCTTCTTGGTCGGAGTCTAGTTTGAGGCCATGGAAGCATTCACTATGTTACTTGGCTTTGCCTGCCTGGGACTCGGACTCTACCTGCCAATCCGTTTCTTCAAGCTCATTGGGGAAGTGAAATCGCTGGAACAGCGTTTAGCGGTTCTGGATAAAAGAATCACGGTGCCTCTGACTAATCCGGTCGCGGCACCTTCGGTGGCCGCTCCGGTTCCCTCCGTTGCCTCGGCCTCCGTTGCCTCTGCGGTCGTCGCCCCTCCGCCTATCCCGCCGCGGGCGGTGCCACCAGCGGCACCGGTTCGAGCTGCTGTCGCGGAGCCTGATCCGCTTTCGGAACGTCTCCGCGATCTCGGGCTATTGCCTCCGACTGACCTCAGCGGCGAGTATGCGCTGGGCGCCTGGTGGGCTGTCCGGGTCGGCGGTGTCTTAGCCGTCGCGGCCGTCGTCTTCCTGGGTTTCTGGCTGAATCTTAATCCGCGCATTCCGCCGATCGTCCGCGTGCTGGAAGTCGCCTTGATCGGCGCCGGTCTTTTCTGGGGTGGCCTCCATCTTTCCGCGAAGCGGAAGGACCTAGGGGAAGTGCTCGCCGCCTCCGGTCTCGCCGTTTGGCAGTTCGCCGCGTGGGCGACGTATGGCCTCGATAAGATGCGGGTCTGTGAAAGCCCAGCGGAGGCCGCACTGGTCCAGTTCCTCGTGGCTGTGCTGATTGCCGTCATCGCCCTTTGGCGAAACACCAAGCTGTTCGGCCAGCTGGCGGTCCTTTTCGCCACCGTCGCGGTGTGGTTATCGATCGGCACCGTCGCTGGATCATCGTCGACCGCGACGGGCGCTGGATTGATTGCCTTGATGGGTGTCATCCTGATGGTGCGCGGCCCGTGGGGTACCGCCGGCGTGCTGGGGTTAATCGGTTCGCAGGTCTGCCTCCTGCTACTCTACGCGGCCATGCCGACGAACGGTGCAAATTATTTGCCGCTGCAACTCGCTGCGCTGGGTTCGTTCCTTGTGCTTTGGATCGGTGAGCGCTTGGTAAAGGACGATGCCGTGTTGCTTGGGCGTGATGCTCGGGCGGCTTTCCAGCTTGCGAGCTTCTTCGCTCCGGCCTGCCTCTCACTCTTCCTCGCGACTGGCGGCGAAAACGACCGCGCGACGATTTCCTTGCTCATCGCCGCCGTGGCCAGCATCGCGGGCTATCTGGAACTCCGTCGCAACTCTCTCGTGAGCGAAGTGCTCCTCCTGGCCGCCGTCGGCTTCACCGGTGCTGGCCTCGCGTGGTTGGCGGACCCGCACCTCGTCTGGCTCATCTGGGCGGTCGCCGCCTCGGCTACCTTGGTTGTCGGTACACGGACGCGCTCGGAACTCGTCCACTGGTCTTCGGAGGCCCTTACTGCTATCGCGGTGTTCTCTTTCATCAGACATCTTCCGGA
>CAIVYX010000034.1 GCA_903910245.1 uncultured Opitutia bacterium
CGGGTCTCTGGTACGGGTTATCAGGTACAGGTGCGGGTACGGGCAATATTCAGGTCCTGAACCTGTACCCGAACCTGGACACCTGAACCTGGCTCCCGACTGCCGAGACCTGAGACCTAAAAATGTGCTCCCCCAGCCAATCATCCGGTCCCCCTTTGAGCGTATAGATTCCAGCCTCTCCCTATACTCGATACTCCATACTCCGACCTCTCACTTTTGCACAGGAGCTTTGCTCCGATTTGCACCTTTGCACTGCCTCTCATCTTCCTCCCTTGTCCCTCTCTCCTCCATCGGCGGTCATCGCTTTCGCAGGTTCACGCGACCGTTACCAGTCAGCCTTGGCGCTGCAAGAGTACGGTGCCCTGGAAGCGTTGGTCACCGATGCCTATTGCCCCGCCTCGTGGTCCCGCTTCCCTTTGCTCGGCGCTTCCTTCCAGCGATTCGCCACCGCCCGGTACGCCGAAGGACTACCGACGGATAAGGTCGTCACCTCTTGCAGTTCCTTCATCCGTTCTCTCGGCTCACGGATCGACGGCCGTAAAGATTCCCCGCACCTCGCCGCCGCCGATAAACTGCTGAGTGCCAAGGCCGCCCAGGTCGCGCTGGCGCGTAAGGCTCCGCTCATCGCCTACAGCTATTACGCCGAGCCTGCATTCCGGCTTCTGTCTAGCTCCGGGCTCCCGCGCATCCTTTTCCAGGTTCACCCGCAGGCGAAGTTCCTACGTGACCTCTTTGTCCGGGAAGCCGCGTTGGTCCCGGAAGCCGCCGCCTCGCTCATGCGCGAGGCTGAGATGTCGCCGGCCTACGGGGATGCAGACGGCTCATTCGCCGAGGCGGATGCCGTAATCTGCGCCAGTTCGTTCACGAAGCATTCTCTCGAATACGCCGGCGCCAAGGCGCCGGTCCATGTCGTCGGGTACGGTGTCGACCTCGACGTCTTTTCCGCCCGCACCCTCGCGCCTTCGGCCAAGCCGCTGACGGTAGGCTTCATTGGAGCCCTTTCGCAGCGGAAAGGCGCGCGTTACCTCCTGGGCGCCATGGCGGCGCTGCCGAAGGGCTCGGCCAAACTGATCCTCTATACCCGTACTTCTGTGGATCATGATCTCATCCGCGGGTTTGAGTCCATCGAAGTCGAAGTTCGCGGGGGGCTTTCCGATGCCGCGCTTGCGGCCGATATCAAGCGCTGCGATCTCGTGGCGTTACCTTCTATCGCGGAAGGCTTTGGCCTTGTCATCCTCGAGGCTATGGCCTGCGGCGTACCAGTGCTTTGCACGACCAGCACCGGCGGTACCGACTTCATCCGGCACCGACAGAACGGCTTGCTCATCGAACCTGGCAGCACTGAAGCCATCCAGCGCGAACTCGCATGGGCGCTGACCCATCGCGACGAACTCTTCCAGATCGGCCTGGCCGCCCGCGTCGAAGCAGAGAGGCACACCTGGGCCGCCTACCGCCGCAACTTCTTCGCCGCCTACGTCACCTCGACCAAAGCCTGATTCCACCTTTGCACAGGAGCGCCGCTCCGGTTGCACCTTTGCACTGCTTTCAGTCCTCGAATCCTCCGGCCCTCAGGGCCTCCTATCCTCGATACACCATGCCCTTCGCCCGAATTCTTCGCTCCAGCGTGCTTATGGGCGCGTCACAGGTTGTGATGATGCTGGCTGGCTTTGCGCGTAATAAGCTTATCGCTGTATTTATCGGCCCTGGCGGTGTCGGGCTGATGGGTATAATATCGTCCTATAATTTGAACGTTTCGACGCTTTGTGGCGTTGGTATCGGTGTCTCGGGTGTACGACTCGTTTCTTCCGCCGAAGCGGAAGCGCGGATAGCCAAGCTCGCAACGGTCCGCAGATTTGGGGTGATTCTGGCTTGGCTCGCGCTCTTCGTGATGCTTGCCACATTCATCCCAGTCAGTCGCTTGACCTACCAGTCGGCGCACTATGACCAGATGATGTTTATCGCCGGTCTTGCGATACCGTGCGTTGTGATGACGACAATGTGGTCGTCGTTGTTATTGGCCGCGGGAGAGGTCAAGAGCGTAGCGAAGAATCAGATAGTGGCTGCGGTGCTGGGCCTGTTGCTCGGGGCCCCGCTCATCTATCTCTATGGCGAGGTAGGAATGGCCTGGAGCGTACTACTGGCGGCCCTATCCCTCGCCTTTGTCACCTGGCGTGCGGCGGCCCAGCATTGCCCCTCTTCACCTCAGCCTGAAAGTATGGCTGAGGATATCCGTATGATGGCGAAAGTCGGAGGAGCGTATATGGTTGGCGAATTACTCGGTCAGATTGCGGTCTATTTTGTGCGGATACTAATCTTGCGTGCGCATGCCGACGACTTGAAGAGCGGACTCGCTGACGCTGGCTACTATCATGCGGCCCTGACGGTCACGGGTATCTTGCCCGGCTTCGTCTTTGGTGCCATGGGGACCGACTTTTTCCCCCGGGTCTCCGCTGCCAAGACCGAGGAAGAAGCCTGTGAGATTTCGGAGAAGCAGATTAAGGCCGGACTGTTGCTGGCGCTTCCAGGGCTGGTTGGCATCCTGACTGTCAGCAAGCCGCTGATCGTCACACTCTATGCCGCCTCTTTCGTCCCGGCAGTGCCTTTAGTGGTATGGTTCGTATGGGCGATCTTCTTCAACCTACTTGGTTGGCCTCTGGCGTACTGGCTGACCGCCCGGGCCGAGCCGAGTAAGGTTCTGACTCTGAAGTTATTGGGGAACGCCGCCATGCCCCTAAGTGCTCTACTCCTAATCCCGGCGTACGGCCTGCCAGGTGCGGCCGGCGCCTTTTTCCTCAGCAGCCTATGCTTTGCGGGTCTGACCGTCTGGTATGTCCGGGCCCGCGCCGGACGCTGGCTGCAGGGCGAAACCGTTCGGTGGCTGTGCGCCGCCGCTCTCGCCCTGCTCGCCTCCCAGTGGGTGATCGAAATCTCCACCCATTTTATCATTCGGCTCCTTCCGTTGGTCTTGGCCATCGTTGCATGCGGCTACGTCTACATGAAGCTGGTCCGAAAAGAGAGCACCGCCAACGGCTAACCCCTTAACCTACGAGCGAGCGGCGTCGTCTACGCCTAGGGTTCCGGCCAATATCTTCATCGCCTTAATCCTCGCTAACATGGCGAACCGTCTTCATCCGATGGTCGTCGAGCCCGATGAGGATGCCTTGAACCTCGCTGCCGCGCTCACGCCTGACGTTAAGGCGGTGTCGGTTCCACTTGGGTCCACCACGAGCAAAGGCCATGTTGACCAACTCATCGACGTGATTAATTCACTCCAAACCTGATGCCCGAACTCGCTACATATGCGCTCTTCGCTTACCGCCACGAAGCTTTCGTGACGGAGGCCATCCGCGCCGTGGCCCGACAAACCTATCGGCCGCTCGAACTTATTATCACCGACGACGCCTCACCTGATGGCACTCGTCAGAAAATCGACGAAGCCCTGCTGGATTTCCCGGCCGATATCCCGGTCATCCGCATCAACCATACCCAGAATCATGGGGGGATACCTGCGGTGATTAATGCCGCGGTGCGCCAAGCTTCTGGGCGGGTCATCATCTTCGGCGCCGGCGACGACGTCTCCGAGCCGGAGCGCGTCGCCTGGACCATGCAGGTCTTCGCCGATGCGCGCGTCGCATTCGCTCACACTGCGGTGAGCGTCATCGACGATGTCGGTAAATTGGTCGAAGGGCGTCAGGGGCAAGGCCATGGGGATGCCGCGCTCTCCATGCTAGGTATGATACTGGGCACGGATGTCCCCATCATCGGGGCCTCATGCGCCTACCGGGCGGATGTTTTCCGGGCGTTCGCCGAGCTTTCGCCCCGAATCCTACGGGAAGACGTCATCCTGCCCATCCGCGGACTCATGCTGGGCGAAGGCCGATTCCTGTCCAGCAAGCTGGTCCGTTATCGGACGCACGACGGTAATCTGCACAGCCCTGCGCAGGCGCAGACCTCGGCGGACATGGTCCAACGCAATCTGAAGTTCGCCGGCGACCGCGCGGCGTCCTGTGTGCAACTCGCCGCGGACATCGCGAATGTCCGGGCTAAGGGCCGCATCGTGCCGAGAGAAATGGATGATTTCCTGCGTCGTGAGACGGCTTACTCCATGGTCGAGCAACGCCTGCTCCGGACCAGGTCTTTATTGGTACGCGCGGGGCAGGTCGCGCTTGCCTGGTCGTCACGCCGCATCGGCACGGCCAAAGCGGTGAAACTATTCACCTTTTTCGTCACGCCTTTCCTATACAAGCAGGTGCTCACTCTACGGATCTGGCTGAGTGAGCGTAAACGCCAAATGCGCCATGGTTAAGCCCGCGGTTTTCTTCTGGCAGAACATGCCAGCCCATCATCAGACGGGCGCGTTGGATGCTTTCGCCGGAACTTGGGGCGCGCCTGTTTATGGGGTATGGGCTGAAGACATCTCTTCGGACCGTCGCGGGGACGGGTGGCAAGCAAGCCGCCGGTCGCATCTGCGTGACGTGTTTTTGCCATCCGTAGGCTGGCGGGAGAAGGTCGATGAGTTGGCTTCAGATAACCCGGGGGCAATCCATGTGTTCTCAGGAGTGGGTGCTTATCCTGCCGTGACACGCGCCGCCCGAATCATCATGAGTCAGCCGCGCCCGAAGGTTGCGTTGATCGTCGAAACCGCCTTGAAGTCGCCGTGGCGACGGCTCCCGAGCACGCTGAAGTCAATTTATCACTATTACCCGGTAAGGGCGAAAATCGGAGCCGTGATGGCGATCGGCTCGTTAGCGGAGAATTTCTTCAGGTCCATCGGCTTCAAGGAGTCGCAGGTCTACCCATATCTCTATCAGTGCGACGCCCCCCAGATCAGCGTCGCGAAGACTTCTTCCGACGAGTTCAAGATCGCGTTCGTCGGGCGACTTGCCGGATACAAAGGGCTCGACCTCCTTATCGAAGCCTTGGTCTCATTGGGCGACCGGGCATGGTCGCTAGGAGTATACGGTGATGGCCCAGCTAAGGCAGAACTTCAAGGAACGGTTAAGCGACTCGGATTGGCTTCACGAATTCACTTCCACGGCTTGATCGCCTCGGATGCCGTGGTCTCCGCGTTGTCTATGCATGACCTTTGCGTCGTCCCAAGCCGTTATGACGGCTGGGGCATGGCGACCAGCGAGGCCTTACAGGCGGGCATCCCGGCATTAGTAAGCGATGCGGCGGGCTCCCGCGATATCATCCGCGTGAGCGGAGCTGGCGATGTCTTCCCCTCGGGGAATGTGCATGTCCTAAACTCACTCTTGGCGCACCGGCTAGACAACCCAGGCATCATTCTAGAGGAGAAGCGCCGGGCGAGGGCATATGCCCAGAAAATCTCACCGAACAATGTTGGCAGATATCTGGCGGAATCTTTCGAGCACGCCTTCTTGGGAAAAACACCAAGGCCCCAGGCGGACTGGCTTATTCGAACATGAAGCAGTTACTTATAAGAGCGCGTAACCGCTTGCTGCCCAACCCTGCCGTCAACACGACGAGCTCGGATAAGTCATGGGCTTGGGCCTGTTTCGAAAAAACATTCGGCGTCGAACGTATTCACCGTCTTCAGGGCGGGCTGGGCAACCAGATGTTCCAGTATGCGCACGCATGGGCTTTGCAGAATCGCTTCCCGGCTCGTGTGCGCGTCGATCTGTGCGGTTTTGCAAACGTCGATCCGGAAATGAGATACAGGGTCGAAGAAGTCTTCGAGATGTGCGACAAGTTTCCCAAGATCCCGAATAATTTCGCACGCGCAGCCAAGGCCGTCACCAGATTGTCCGGCAAGGATTGGAGTTTCGAGAAAACGCTCGAATATAAGGACGAGTTCATCTCGGAAGACCTCAGAGGTTTCGTTCAAGGATATTTTCCCTCCTTCAAGTATAGCAGATCAATAGAGACACAACTTCGCAGAAATTTCGTGTTCAGACAGCCGGCTCCGCCTTCTGCCTCGGACGCCCTGAAAGCGATAAGCGGAGCCGAAGCAGTGGCCGTACATGTCAGGCGAGGCGATTACCTGACCCCCAGCCATGTCGATGCTTTAGGGGGAATTTGTACCCAGCTATATTACCGGAAAGCTTTGGAATTAGTGCGCTCGCGCATCCCTAGGGCGGCTTTCTTCTTCTTTTCGGATGACCCCTCCTGGTGCCGTTCGGAGTTCGGGAGTGAGGCAGAGATGGTAATCGAGGGGAACGTGGGCGACGCATCTTGGGTCGATATGATGCTCATGTCGCGGTGCAAGCATGCCATCGTCGCTAACAGCAGCTTCAGCCTCTGGGCCCGGTGGCTCGGCGGTATGAGCGGAAATATTTGCATTGGGCCGGATCGTTTCACCAACGCAGGTGCCCATGGCGCTAAGATTGAAGACATCTTGCCGCCGGAGTTCATCCGGCTGGACTCAGCCGGAGCAGTGGTGTGGAACGGGCTCGGCCACGGCTGAGGCGGCGTCAGCAAGGCTGATAAATAAAAATCAACAATCACGCTTCTCCTTCATCCGCGGCTCGATGCACCGACCGTGGCGAAGCCGCAACTGACCCTCTGTATCCATGATCAAAAAAGTTATCAACAAACTCTTCCCGCGTTTCACGATCTGGTACCGCTTCCGACGCGACCGCCAGCTTTTTGCGGCTCAACGGATGCGGCCAACGGCGCTGGGCTTCGAGTTCATCGGGGTCGCCGGTATGCCGGAGTCACGCACCGCTTCGGGCGAAGTCGACACGCTGCGTGAACTGCTGCGCGGACGGGATCTCTTCGTCGATGTTGGCGCTAACTGCGGCCTCTATACATTGATTGCCTGTCATGCAGACGTGCCGGTTCTTGCCATAGAGCCGAACGACCTCAACTTCCGTCGGCTCCAGGAAAACCTGGTTCATAACCGTTACGCAAAAGCCGAGGCCCTCAACGTTGCCATCGGCGAAGTGAAGGGAAAATGCCTGCTTTACGGCGGC
>CAIVYX010000035.1 GCA_903910245.1 uncultured Opitutia bacterium
CACAGACCCAACACCAACCGGACCCAACGATATGACCAAGCGACTCGGACAATTCCAACGCCCCAAGACCCTCAAGAAGGAGGAGTCTTCCGCCACCCCCACCTACGCGAAGTATTTCGCAGAGCCCTTCGAGACTGGCTTCGGCCACACCGTCGGCAACTCGCTCCGCCGCATCCTGCTGAGCTCCATCGAAGGCGCGGCGATTTCCGCCGTGACGATCGAAGGCGTGCAGCACGAGTTCCAGCCGATCGAAGGCGTCGTCGAAGACGTCACCGAAATCGTCCTCAACCTCAAGAAGGTGCGCATCCGCACCGAGGCCAATAAGCGCGAAGCCTTCAAGGGCACCATCGACGTCAACAAGGCGGGCGCCGTGAAGGCTTCGGACATCAAGTTCGAGACCAAGGGCGCCACTGTCACCCTCGTCAACCCTGACCAAGTCATCTGCACTCTCGATCGCAAGCGTCGCTTCTACGCCGACCTCGAAGTCACCGTTGGACGTAGCTGGGCTTCCGCCGAGGAGAATAAGAAGGCTGAACAGGCCATCGGTTCCATCCCCGTCGACTCCCTCTTCTCCCCGGTCACCCTGGTGAAGTACTCCGTCGAATCCACCCGCTCCGGCGACAAGACCGACTACGATAAGCTTGTGCTCGAAATCTCGACGGACGGCCGCATCACCCCGGACGAAGCCCTCAAGGAAGCGTCCGCGATTCTGCGCCATCACCTCGAAGTGTTTGATACCGTCTCCGCCGACTCCGTCGAGTTCGAGACCGGCCACAAGGAGATCAGCGAAGAGACCAACCGTCTCCGCAAGCTGCTCAACATGTCCGTCAACGAAATCGAGCTTTCCGTCCGCGCCGCCAACTGCCTCAACAACGCCAACATCAACACCGTGGGCGAACTGGCGATGAAGACCGAGCAAGAGATGCTCAAGTACCGCAACTTCGGCAAGAAGTCCCTCAACGAGATCAAGGCCAAGCTCGAACAGCTCGGCCTGTCCCTCGGTCAGAAAATCAACGAGGGTCTCCTCGACAAGGGCGTCAACGCCTAACCCAGACCGGAACCCACACTCATGCGTCACCGCAAACACAGTCACGTCCTTGGCGTCAAGACGGCTCACCGCCGCTCGCTCGTCGCCAATCTCGCTTCCGCGCTATTCACGAATGCGCGCATCACGACGACGCTCTCCCGCGCTAAGGCCATCCGTCCTTTCGCCGAGCAGATCATCACCTACGCGAAGAAGGCTGAGCATCCGCCGACAAGTCGGTGAAGCTGCATTACTACCGCCTGGCCATCGCCAAGCTCCGCAACGAAGACGCCGCCCAGCTCCTGTTCAAGGAGCGTGTGCAGCAGTTCCTCGGTCGCACCGGCGGCTACACCCGCATCTATAAGCTCGGCGCCCGTAAGGGTGACGCGGCTGAGACGGCCCTCATCGAACTCGTGGCCAAGGACGACAAGTCCCCGGCCATGACCCCGAAGGCCAAGGTGGCTCGTAAGCCCAAGGCCAAGAAGGAAGCGGCGGCTGCTTCTGCTCAGGCTTAAGCTTATCGCCCAGGCCTGAACCCGAGACGCGTCTGCCCCCCGGCTGGCGCGTCTCGCCTTTTTAACCCTCCAACGCCCACCATGCTACAGTCCGTCGATCTCGCCGTCTTCTTGGCTTTCCTGGCCGGCTTGGGCGCGGTTGTCCTGTTTGGCCTGCAGGCATGGTATGATCGGCGCGACGTGCTTCTGTCGGACCACCGCCGCATCAACTCCGCCTTTTCCTGCGTCCGTTGCAACGTAACCTACGTTCGCCCACGCCGTCGCGAGGAGGCCGTCTGTCCCCGTTGCGGCTGGAACAATGTTCGCCTCAAGTTCTGAATTCTCCACACTTTCCCACCATGGCCACCCAGTCCATCGCCATTCTCGATTTCGGTTCGCAGCTGACCAAGGTCATCGCGCGCCGCGTCCGCGAGTGTAACGTCCACTCGCGCATCTATCCCTTCGGCGTCACGGCCGAGACCCTTCGCGCCGACGGCGTCGTGGGTATTATCCTCTCCGGCGGTCCGGACAGCGTGAAGGCGAAGGGTTCGCCGCACCCACATCCGGGCGTGTTCGAGCTGGGCCTGCCCGTGCTCGGTATCTGCTACGGCGTCCAGCTCATGGGCCAGATGCTCGGCGGCAACGTTGCCAGCAGCTCACATCGCGAATACGGCCATGGCGTCCTTTCCTTCGGCAAGGGGTCGCAGTTACTGCAGGGGTTGAAATCCCCGCTGCGCGTCTGGAACTCGCACGGTGACAAAATCACCCGCCTTCCGCGCGGCTTCAAGGCCGTCGCCTCGACCGAGAACTCCGAGTGCGCGGTCATCGAAGATCCGAAGCGCCGCTTCTACGGTATCCAGTTCCACCCCGAAGTCGCCCACTCCGAGCGCGGCATCGACATCCTCCGCAATTTTCTCTTCCGCATCTGCCGCTGCAAGCCGACTTGGAAGATGGACGACTACGTCGAGACGGCCGTCCGCGAGATTCGCGAGAAAGTCGGTAAGTCCCAAGTGATCCTCGGCCTCTCTGGCGGCGTGGACTCTTCCGTCGCAGCCGCCCTCATCCAGCGCGCCATCGGCAAGCAACTGACCTGCGTCTTCGTCGATAACGGCCTGCTCCGCCTCAACGAGCGCGCTCAAGTCGAGAAGATGTTCCGCGGTAAATTCAAGGTGGACCTCCGTGTCGTCGACGCCTCCGCGGCTTTCCTGCGCAAACTCAAGGGCGTCACCGACCCCGAGCGTAAGCGCAAGATCATCGGCCACGAATTCATTAAGGTCTTCGAACGCTCCATCGCCGAAGTCCAGCGCACGAAGAAGGGCAAGGTCGACTTCCTCGCCCAGGGTACGCTCTACCCCGACGTCATCGAATCCCTTTCGCCCAACGGCGGCCCAGCCGCCACGATCAAGAGCCACCACAATGTGGGCGGTCTCCCCAAGCACATGAAGCTGAAGCTGCTCGAGCCCCTCCGCGAACTCTTCAAGGATGAGGTCCGCGCGCTCGGTGAAGCCCTCGGCCTGCCGCATGCGATGGTCTGGCGTCACCCGTTCCCAGGCCCCGGCCTTGCGGTCCGCGTTTGCGGCGAGATCACTAAGGAGCGCCTCGAGGTCCTCCGTAAGGCCGACGACATATTTATCAACGAGCTCCGCACCTCCGGCCAGTACGCCAAAGTTTGGCAGGCCTTCGCGGTCTTCCTGCCGGTGCGCAGCGTCGGGGTGATGGGCGACGGTCGAACCTACGACAACGTCTGCGCCCTCCGTGCCGTGACTTCTTCTGACGCGATGACGGCTGACTGGGCCCGCCTGCCGTACGACGTGCTGCAGCGTGCCTCGACCCGCATCATCAACGAAGTGAAGGGCATCAACCGCGTGGTCTACGACGTCTCGTCCAAGCCGCCGGCGACTATCGAATGGGAATAAACCGGGCTTTGCCCCGTTGACACCCCCTTCGGCCCGTCCTTACCTAGTCGCCAGTGTCTGAACCCGGCTTCCAGGTCATCGCGCGCCGCTGGCGTCCCCGCTGCTTCGACGAACTCGTCGGGCAGGAACACATCGTCAGGACCCTCCGCAATGCGCTCGAGACGAAGCGCATGGCCCACGCCTATCTTTTCATCGGCCCTCGGGGCACCGGCAAGACGACCACCGCCCGCATCCTGGCCAAGGCCCTGAACTG
>CAIVYX010000036.1 GCA_903910245.1 uncultured Opitutia bacterium
GGGTTTCGCACGCTCCGAGAGTAGGTAGGCGCGAATGCGCTCCTGATAGCCGCGATAGGCGGCGTCATCGATTGTGCGCAGGAAAGCGTCAAGTTCGGCCGGCGTCGCATAGGCGCGACCATCGATGAAGCAATCCGTCGGGACCAGCTCGGCGATCTCCTGCGGGCCGACGTAGACGGGCACGCAACCAGCACGGAAGCAGTCGAAGAGTTTTTCGGTCACGTAGCCGGACAGGTCTCGGCTGTTCTCATGCGCGAGGCAGAAGCGGGCGCGCGTGAGCAGTTCGATCTTATCGTCGACCGGCCCGCGCCACGTGGTGTAAGGGGACTTCGCGGGAAGGAAGCGGCTGAGGATTTTGCGTAGCTGATTGCGGACGCGGCCCCAGCGGCCGGGCAAGGCGGCGGGGCGATCCCAGCCACGTCCGTAGAGGTGGAAGTCGGTCGGTGCCTGACGCTCATACCAATCGAGGATGCGGACGCGGGCCTGATATTGGTCGCGCGGGTCGACGACCGTCAGCGCCTTGTTGGAGGCAACCAGCACGCAGAAGAGCGGGCGCTTCTCGGGTCCGTTCCAAGGTCCGACCTCGAAGCGGTTTGGGTAAAGAAGGCTCACTGCGCGCGGGTCGTCGAGTAACTCGCCATCCCAGGCAAACCACTTTGCATAACGGGTCAGCGCCGAGCGGTCGCGGTTGAGCGGACGAATCAGCGGGTTCTCGTAAAGGTAGACGTAGGCCCGGGCGGACGGATCCTGACGGCGGCAATTGATGTGAAGCTCGAACTCAACCGGGCGACCGGCGTTCACGTCCGGTGTGTTGAGCTCGATGCCTGCCGCGAGGAAGCGTTCACGTAGTTTGATGTAGGGCAGATAGAATTCCCCGTTGTTCTCCCCGGCTCCCGGCGTGAACAGGGAGTTGTCCGCGTAATCGCGGTAGAGGACAGAGGCATACTTCATCGGCGCAGGACGGCTTGGACCTGCTCCGCAAAGTATCGGGCCGAGAAGATTCGCCCAGCGGAATCGGCGGCGGCCTGCTGGCGGACGGCGAGTTCATCCGCGGGCATCTCGGCGTAGGCGCGAATCGCTGCGGCGAGGGCGGCGACATCACCGACCGGCTCGACGAGCGTGCCGTTGCGGCCTTGGTCGACGAGGTCGGGCGCGATACCGATCGGATACGCGATGAGGGGACGCCCGCAGGCCATCGCCTCGCCAGCCATCATCGGTCCGGTCTCGTTGGTCGAGGGGCTCACGAAGAAGTCGGCCGCCTGGTAGGCTCGGGCCAGGGCGGCGTCGCCACGCTGCGGTCCGAGTTCGGTGAAGGTGATATGGCGGAAGCCGCCTGGAAGGAAGCCACGGTCACCGATCACGGCGACATGCAAGGCTACGCCTTGGGCGTCGAGCTGCTTCAGCGCTTCGAGGAAGAGGCCGAAGCCTTTATAGACAAGCCCCGGGTCGAGCGCCCGGACGAGCACGATACGCCCTTCGGCGGGCAGGCCGAGTTCGCGGCGAACGGCAAGCTGATCGGCGGCGGGCTTCAGCACCGCGAGGTCGAGCGGGATCGGGAAGGTGCGGAGTTCGAGTCCGCCCAAGGTGAAGCTCTCCTTCGCCTGCCGGGCGGACCAGCCGCTCGGGGCGAGCACGACGGCCACCAACTCTTTCCAGATTCGGGCACGTCGCGCGGCCTGAACCGAGGACACATCCTGCGGATCGGCGGACGCGAGCAGTGGGCAGGCGCCGCAGCCGGTCTGATACTTAAGGCAGCCGAGGTTGGAATGGCAACCGCCCGTGGCGTGCGCCATGTCGACCTGCCATAAGGCCACCCGGGCGCCGAGGGCCTGGGCAATATCGCGGACGGTCTCGGGGTGGACGAAGCCGCCGGACCAATGGACGAGGACTAGGTCCCACTTCGCCGAATGCGTACGCGCGTGGCGGATAATCGGCCCAGCCGGGAAGTTCGCTTCCGCGTCAAAATCATAGACCCCGACCGGCTTGACCCCGAAGCGCTTCACCTTGGCGATGGCCCGGCCCAGTCCCCAGACCAGCTTCTGCCACGGGCTGAGTAGGCCCTTCGCGGCCACCATCGGCACGTCCCGGCGTTTCTGCTTCAGGACATAGGCGACGGATTCGACTCCCTGGCCCAGCAGGGCCTGATGGATCCGGACGAAGCCGTCGGCCGCGCCGCCGCCGGTATCCATCTTGGATAGGTGCAGAATCTTCATCCTTGGCCGCAGGGATAACGCACCCCCGGTATACTGACGAACCAAAAGCACCGCGCTCCTATCTGATTGAAAGAAATCCTGGGCCGACAAGCATCCCGATGACGATGGTCCCGCTCATCTATGTGATCAACCTCGACCGCGATACCGAGCGGATGGCCTCGATCCGCGCCAACCTCGACCGGATGGGACTGAAGTTCGAGCGCCTGTCCGCCATCATGGGGAAGGGTGTCCCCGACTGGGAGAAGCTCGTCGACCTGCCCACATACGCTTGGCGCAATCGCCTAGACATGCCACGCGCCGGCGAAGTCGGCTGCACCCTCAGCCACCTCAAGGCCATGGAGGAGTTTCTCCGGACGGACGCGCCGTGGTGCGTCATCCTCGAGGACGACGCCGAGGTTCTACCAGCCTGCGCCGACGTCCTCCGCTCGCTATCCGAAAAAGATGACTGGGACCTCGTCAAGCTCTTCAACAATCACTCGGGGATGCCCGTCAAGAAGCGCGAGCTCGCCGGCGGACACCATCTCGTCTTGCACCTGACCCGCACGACCTCTTCCGCCGCCTACGTCGTGAACCGCCGCACCGCCGAGACTTTGCTGAAATCCATGCGCCCGATCACGGAACAGGTCGACCACGCCCTGGATCGTCCGTGGGAGACCGGTCTGCGCATCCGTGGGATCCGCCCGATGCCCGTCGTCCTCGCCCCTGTCGCGCACACCACGAGCACCATCGGCTATCAGGATAAGCAGCAGCGCCGCACGCTCGGCAAGTCACTCAAACTCTTCCTCTCCCGCGCCAAGAAAGAGATCTGCCGCTTCGGGTATGGGTTGTGGGATGCGGTGAGGGGCTGACTGAAGAGGCCCGGAGGCCCAGAGGCTCGGTTGATCAGAACGAGGCAACGTGAGATGACCCGTTGATCAGTTGGCAAGTTGACAAGGAATGCGATGGGTAGGGTCGGGACCGCGTCACGACCTAGCTGCATCGATGTGTTCCCAGCCGCTAACACCTTAAATGGGTAGGGACGTGATCACCATCGCGTCCTCCCCGAGAGAACATGCCACTAGGACAGCACGTGGTGGCGCCCCTGCCTTAACCTCCGAGCCTCTGGGCCTCTGGTCAACTAAGCCTCTCGTTGGCGTGAACATCCGGCCCTCTGGCCAACTGATCAACCGATCAACTCCTCCCTCTCCCTACGCATTCACCACCGAAATCACAGTCGCCACCTGCTCGTCGGTCATCACCGGGCTGACCGGTAGGGAGACAACTTCGCGGTGCAGGGCTTCGGTGAGCGGTAACTTCAGGTGGCCGAGCGACTGCGCGTAGGCCTGCTGATGGTGCGGGGCGATCGGGTAATGGATAGCCGTGTGCACGCCGTGGTCGAGCAGACGCTGCTGGAAGACGGTGCGATCAGGGACGCGGACGACGAAGAGGTGCCAGACGTGCGAATCCTCGCCGGCGCGGACGGACGGCAGGCGCACGGCCGGGTTCTTGATCTCGCGACGGTAACGCGCAGCGATCTCGCGGCGTCGGGCGTTATCGGCGTCGATGTACTTCAGCTTAACGCGTAGTAAGGCCGCCTGCAGTTCATCGAGACGGTCGTTGGGGCCTTGGACGAAGTTCTTGTACTTCTCGTGCGAGCCGTAGTTGCGGAGCGCGCGGACCATGTCGGCCAGCTTCGCATCCTTACAAGTGAGCGCGCCAGCATCGCCGAGGGCGCCGAGGTTCTTGCCGGGGTAGAAGCTGAACGCCGCGGCGTCGCCCCAGGCGCCAGCCTTTATTCCGCCGCTGTGAGCGCCGTGGGCCTGAGCGGCGTCCTCGAGCAGGAGTAAGCCGCGCTCGCGGCAGAGTTCAGCAATCGCCGGCATATCGGCCAGCTGGCCGTAGAGATGGACCGCCAGGACCGCCTTAACGTCGGGCGTGAGCGCGGCGGCTAGCTTAGCCGCACCAAGGTTGCAGGTGTCCTCTTCAGGCTCGACGAGCACCGGACGGAGCCGGTTCTCCGTGATCGCGAGGATTGAGGCGATATAGGTGTTGGCCGGCACCGCGACGGCGTCGCCGTCCTTGAGCAGGCCGAGCTCCTTCCATCCGCGCAGGGCGAGGATGAGCGCCGACAGCCCGTCGGACGTGCCAACACAATGAGGCGAGCCGACCCAAGCGGTGAACTCGCCTTCGAAGGCCTTCACCTCGTCGCCGAGGATGTACCAGCCCGAGTCAATGACGCGGGCCGCAGCGGCCTTCAGTTCGGCAGCATGCCGGGCGTTGATCGCCTTAAGATCGAGGAAAGGGACGTTCATGACTCAGAGAGAGCGCACGACGCGGGCCGGATTGCCGACGACGAGGGTGCGGGGCGGAACGTCCTTAGTCACGACGGCGCCGGCACCGACCATGGCACCTTCTCCGATGGTGAGTCCAGGCAGGATGGTCGCATTGGCGCCGATCGAAGCGCCCTTCTTGACCAAGGTCGGGAGTAGAGTCGCCGAGGCATTACGCGAGCGTGGCACGCGGTCGTTGGTGAACGTCGCGTTCGGGCCGACGAAGACATCGTCTTCGAGGGTGACGCCGTCCCAGAGCTGGACGCCGCATTTGACCGTGACGCGGTCGCCCACGACGACCTTGTTCTCGATGAAGCAATGGGAGCAGATATTGCCGTCGCGACCGATGACGGCGCCGGGCAGGATCACCACGTATTGCCAGACGCGAGTCCCTTCGCCGATCTGCTTCGACTGCACGTCGGAACTAGGATGAATGAACATGGCGGATAAATTGTTCGCGGTCGCGGATATAGTCGGCCTCGTCGTATTCGGCGTCGGCGAAGACCATGAGCACGCAATCGGGGGAGAAGTCATGCATCTCGCGCCAGAGGCCCGGGCCGATGAGGAGGCCCTTGGCGGAGGAGTCGAGGACGACGCTCTCTTCGCGGCGGCCATCGAACAGGCTCAGGCGCACGGAGCCGGCCACGCAGACGCAAAATTGGCGGAGTTGCTTGTGCGCATGGAAGCCGCGGCTAACGCCCGGCTTAGTGCTGTGGATCCAGTAGACGCGACGGACGGCGAACGGCAGCGCCCCGCCGAGCTCGGCGACGGACAAGGCACCGCGGGCGTCGCCACGCTGCGAGATATCAACGAGCTGGACGAGGGGGACGCTCATGCAATGGGTTTGGCCGTGAGCCAGCGGGTGACGAGCGGGCGCATCGGGCGTTCGACAAGGACATGCACCAAGCAGGCCAGTATGATCGTCACCACGAAGCACATGCCGATCGCCGGGCGTAGGCCGAGACCCATGGCGTTAGCCTTGAACCATGGGATCGTCACAAGCTGGACGAGATAAAGCGCGAAGCTGGCCTCACCGAGAAACACGAATACCGGGTGGCCGAAGATCCGCGTGGCCAGCCCCTCGGAGGCACGGGTGAAGTAGGTGAAGGCAAGGATGAGGCAAGGCAAGGCGACGATGCCTTGGGCAACCCAGGGGAATGTCTTGGCGAAGATTGCGAGATAAACCACTAGGCCGAAGATCGCCCAAGCGGCCTTACGCCCCGAGGGGGTCGTCGCGGTTTCGCGCAAGGCCAGCACGCCGGCGAAGACGCCGGCTACGAATTCCGGGAGACGGAAGATCGGCACCGAATAGTAGAAAACGGTCTGGGTGAACAAATCCATCGGCTGGATGTATTTCCCCATGATGGCGAAGAAGAACAACAGGCCGACGGCCCAGCGAATGCCGAGGGTGAGCGCCCGGTCCGAAAGTCCGCGGGCATGGAAGAGGATCAGCGGGAAAAGCGCATAGAAGAATACCTCGACCGAGAGGGACCACGTGCCGTCGCGGCCGTGCCCGCCCATGAACATCTGCGGGAACCAAGCATTGGTGAGCGTGAGATCGGCCAGGCCGTGGGCCGCCGCCGAGCGTAGCGGCTTATCCCCAAGTTCCCCGGCGAATCCGTTGAGCAGCCAGCCGGAAACGAGCACGAAGAGGTAGACGGGGTAGATGCGAGCGAAACGGCGGACGGCGTAGCCACGGAAATCAGCCAGCGGCTCCGTGCCGACGGCGGCCTGGGCGAGGATGAAGCCCGAGAGCACGAAGAAGAACGCCAGCCCGACGGCGCCGGAGTGGAGAAACTTGTCGACCGGCGAAATCCCGAAGTCGCCATGCCAGATGTGCAGGTGAAACAGGAAGACCCAGAGGGCCGCCAGGAATCGTAGCGAGGTGAGTGCGGGGATCTGCTTGCGCATCGGTCAGTGCTTCTGGCCGATGAGGGCCTTGAGGTATTCGCCATAGCCGGACTTAGCGATGGGCTCGGCGAGCTTGAGCAGCTGGGCATCGTCGATGTAACCGCGGCGCCAGGCGATCTCTTCGATGCAACCGATCTTGAAGCCCTGACGGGCCTCGACGATTTGCACGAACTGCGAGGCCTGCAGGAGCGAGTCGAACGTGCCGGTGTCGAGCCACGCCGTGCCACGCGGGAGGACCTTGACGCTGAGCTTACCCTGGCGGAGATACTCGCGGTTGACGTCGGTGATCTCGTACTCGCCGCGGGCTGAC
>CAIVYX010000037.1 GCA_903910245.1 uncultured Opitutia bacterium
GTGTTAGGCACCCCCCGGAGGGGTGGCAAATTGATTTTGCGAGTTTGTCCGGATTGCCGTCTATTCGCCCCATGACCAGCGGTTATTTCGACTTCAAACGCGTCCGCCGACGACTGCGCTCCCCGGTGACGACAGGCGCTGGCGCCGTCGACAGCGTCGATCGCGTCATCCTGCGGACCCAATCGGACCAAGGCACCGGGTATGGTGAGATCGCCCCGTGGCCGGGCTTCCCGACCGAGACTGTTGAACAAGCCTTGGAATTCCTCCGCTCCGCCCAAGGCAATCTTTCCCACTTGATCGCAGCCGTTGACGCGTCGCCGGCGCCTCTACCCTGTCTCTCGTCGACACTCTCCAGCTGCCGCCTTTGGGAGAAGATTGCCGGCTTCGGCGGCACCCTGCCTTGCGCCGGACTCATGACGCTTTCCGTGATGGAGACCGACGCGAAAGTGGCCGCGGGCTTCCAGACCTTGAAGGTCAAGATTTCGCCAGAGACATCGGAGGAATCCATCCTTGGCGTGCTGAGCCGATTCCACGGCCGTCTGCGCCTGGATGCCAACGGCTCGCTAGACCTGCAGACGGCGCGGCGCTGGACCGAGTTCGCGCGCGCGCAGGTACAGGTCGAATTCCTTGAACAACCGTTGCCCGTCGGGCACCCAGGTTACGCCTCGCTCGGACCGGACAAGATTGCCCTCGACGAATCTTTCCTCACGCCAGGCGGAGTCGACTGGAGTGGCACAATCGTCGTGAAGCCATTACTCGCCGGCGATTGGGATGACCTCTTGGCATGGCGCGCCACACGTGCGGGTACGGTCGTCTATTCCTCCTGCTTCGAAACCGCGATTGGCCGACAAGGCGCCCTCTGGCTCGCGGCGCAGGATCCGGCGGCCGGCACGGTGGGATTCGATACCTTAGGACGCTTCGAAAGCGACGGCCGCGACCGACACCTGCCTGGCCCAACCGCGGGCGGCCTGCCGGGCTACGATTGGGCGGGCTTCTGGCACGACCTGACATGAGCGCCGTCGCGGTCTTCCACGCGGAGCATGCCGCACACCTGCAGGAAGCCCTGCTAGCGCATGATGCCGGCCTGCCCGTCTTTTTGGGCAACCCGCGCTGGTCCGAACACGATCTCGCTGAAGCCGCGCGCCAGATTCCACTCGGTACGATCATCAAAGGCCTTGCACCCGAACCGCGCGGACTCGGTACGTGTGATTGGCCGAAGAATTGGCGCGGCCGCGTGATGATCCCGACCGGCGGTACCGGCGGCAAAGTGAAGTTCGTCATCCATTCTGCGGAAACCCTCCGAGCCGCGGCGCTTGGCCTGCGTGATGCCCTCGTCGCCCGCGGGCTCTCGCCGATTCTGCACGGCGTCTCCTGCACACCTCCGTGGCACGTGAGCGGATTCATGCCCTCAATCCGCGCACGCGTCACCGGCGGCCACCATGTCGTCATCGACGGACGCTTCCGTGAAGAAGACGCCCTCCCCTCGGTCGCGTTCCCTTCTCCGGGCACGAAGATTATTTCGCTAGTCCCCGCTCAATTATCGCGACTGCTCGCGCGCGCCGAGGGCGAAGCCTGGCTGCGCTGGTTCGACGTCATCCTCCTCGGCGGCTCGTCCGTACCAGCGCCGCTACTCGCCGCAATCCGGGCGCGGCGCTTGCCCATCTTTCTCACCTACGGCTCGACCGAGACCGCGGCAGCCTGCGCGCTGTGTCCGCCAGAAAAAATCTGGGCGGGCGAAACCACGCGCGGCACCCCCCTGCCCGGCGTGACGTTCGCGGCGGACACCGAGGGCGTCATCACCATCGCCACCGCGGCGCTCGCTATCGGCCTTTGGCCCGACGGCCCGCTCGGTAGCCCATGGGTGAGCGGCGACCGGGGCGACGTCGCCGCGGACGGGTGCGTCAAAATCTCTGGCCGCGCCGACCGCGTGATCATCACCGGCGGCGAGAAAGTCGACCCTGCCCGCGTCGAGCTGGCCCTACTCTCGACTGGCCTCATCAAGGATGCGCTCGTGCTTGGCATGGTCGATGCACGCTGGGGCGAAGTCGTGACGGCCTGCGTCATCGGGCCCGCCTCCACCGAAGCGGCGCTACGCCAGGCTTGCGAAACACTCGAACCGGCGGCGCGTCCGCGGCGGTATGTGTTCGTCCCCAGCATGCCGACGAACGCCAGCGGCAAGCCCGACCGGGACGCGATCGCGCAGTTGATCGCTTAGGCTCGAACGGCTTTCCAGACGCGCAGGCAGGATTCGACGAGCGCCGGGAAGTCCGCGAGGGGTACCTGTGACGGGCCGTCGGAGATCGCCTTCTGGGGATCCGGATGCGTCTCCATGAAGAGACCGTCGGCGCCGGCGGCGAGGGCCGCCTTGGCGAGGACCGGGACGTATTCGCGCTGCCCGCCGGAAGAGCCACCGGCCGCGCCGGGAAGCTGCACCGCGTGCGTGGCATCCATGATCGTCGGGTGGCCGAAGCTGGCCATGATTGGGAAAGAGCGCATGTCGACGACCAGGTTCTGGTAGCCAAAGGTCGTGCCACGGTCGGTCTGCCAGATCTCAGCGGCCTTAGCACCTTCGAGCTTATCGACGACAAAACGCATCTCAAACGGGGAGAGGAACTGGCCCTTCTTCACGTTGACGACCTTACCGGTCTTGGCGGCCGCGATGAGGAGGTCGGTTTGGCGGCACATGAACGCGGGGACCTGCAGCACGTCGACCACTTTGCCGACCGCTTCGCATTGCTCCGGACCATGGATGTCAGTGAGGACGTTGAAGCCGTAGTCCTTCTTCACCATCGCGAGGAGATCGAGACCAGCCTGCATCCCGGGGCCGCGGTCGCCCCCGAGCGAGGTGCGGTTGGCCTTATCGTAAGATCCCTTGAAAATGATGTTCAGCTCCGGGTGGCGGGCGGCCAGGGCCTTGAGCTCCGTGGCAACGGTCCGGCAGTTGGACTCCGATTCGAGAGAGCAAGGTCCAGCGATGAGGAGCAGACGGCGCTTATCGTGCAGCATGCGGCAGGATAGGACGGGCGGCGCCCTCAGGGCGAGCCGTAAGGAGCGCTCAGCGACCCAGCCAACGCAGCACTTCCGGCAATGAACGCGTGTTGAGCACCTGCTCCGGCGTCAGCCAGCCCTTGCGGGCGATGCGTACGCCGTGCGCGGCGAAGGCCAGTTGGTCGATATCATGCGCATCCGGATTGATCGAACACAGCACGCCCTTCTCGGCCGCGCGGCGCCACCAGCGCCAATCGAGGTCGAGGCGCCACGGGTTCGAGTTGAGTTCGATAATCGTGTCGTTGGCCGCCGCGGCATCGATGACCTTGGCGATATCGACGTCGTAAGGCTCGCGCTTGTTGAGGAGGCGGCCGGTAAGATGCCCCACCATGTCGACGTGCTCGTTCTCGATGGCCTTGATGATGCGGGCCGTCTGGGCCTCGCGATCCAAGGTGAAAAGGGTGTGTACCGAGGCGACGACGAAGTCCAAGCGAGCGAGCACGTCGTCGGCGAAGTCGAGCGTGCCGTCCTTGAGGATATCAACCTCACTGCCGGCGAGCACGCGCACGCGATACTTCTTCGAGGCGTTGAGTTGAGCGATATCTTCGAGCTGCTTCGCGAGGCGGATTTCGTCGAGGCCGCCGGCTTGGAAGCTAGATTTCGAATGGTCCGAGATACCGAGGTATTCCCATCCGTGGGCTTCAGCCGCGGCGGCCATCTGGTCGAGCGTGTGATCACCATCAGATTCCGTCGTGTGATTGTGGAAGACGCCGCGCAGGTCGGAGAGCTGGACGAGTTTCGGCAGCTGGCCGGCTTCAGCGGCGTCGATCTCACCGTTACCCTCGCGGAGTTCGGGCGGAATCCACGGCAGGCCAAGCGCGCGAAAAACCTCTGCCTCGCTCTTGGCGCCAGGCGCGACCGTCTTCTCGTCGATCGACTTGAAGCCCCACTCACTCATGCTCAAGCCGCGCCCGAGCGCGCGGTGGCGCATGGCGACGTTGTGCTCCTTGGAGCCCGTGAAGTGGTGGAGCGCAAAATAGAACTGTTCCGGCGGGACGACACGAAGATCGGCCTGCAGGCCGTTCTCGAAGCGCACGCTGGACTTCGTCTCACCATGGGCGGTGACTTCCTTGACGCCAGGATAGGCGACGAACCAGTCCATGATCGGCTTCGGCTCCGACGAGGCTACGAGGAAGTCCAGATCGCCGACCGTCTCGCGGGCGCGGCGGAGCGAGCCGGCGGATTCGGCGAGCGAGACCTCGGGCAAGGCGCGCAGGCCGGCGAGAATCGGCTCGGCGATGGCGGCGGCTTCGTACCACCGGTGGCGTTTGCCGTAGGCGATCCGGTTCTTGATGCCTTCGAGGATCTTATCCTGCGTCTTGGCGCCGAAGCCCTTGAGCTCGGCGACCGCGCCGGATTCACAGACCTCCTTCAGCTTCACGAGGTCTTCGACCGCAAGTAGCGTCCAGAGTGCGCGCACCTTCTTTGGGCCGAGGCCAGGAATCTGCATGACCTCGAGGAGACCGGCGGGAATGGAAGCCTTGAGCTTTTGGTGGAAGGGCAGGACGCCGTCGCGACGGAGCGTCGTAATCTTGTCGACGAGCGCTTCGCCGAGGCCGGGGATGTCGGCGAGCTTGCCTGTGTCGATGAGTTCGCCGAGGTCCTCGGTCATGTTCTCGAGGATGCGAGCGCCGGCGGAATAAGCGCGGATCTTGAACGGGTTCTCCCCGGTCAGTTCCATGAACGTGGCGATCTCGTCGAGCACGCGGGCGATGTCATTCTTCTCCATCATGGACGGCGGGCCTTCTCGGCGAGGTAGATACTTTGCAGCGCAGTAAAGTCGGCTTCGCGGCTACCGCTTTCGATCACATGCTGGTAGGCCCCGGCGTGGCGGACCTCCTCTTCGGCGGCGGCGACGCGGCGGTCAATCTCGTCGACCGGATCGGTGCCACGGCCCGTGAGCCGCCGGCGGAGTTCGGTGTGGTCGCTCACACGGATGAAGACCGTGACGAGCGCGGCGGCGAGAAGCGGGTCGGCGGCGCCCTTGGCGCGAATCGTGGCGGCCCCCTGGACGTCGACGTTGAGAAGTGCGTCGAAACCGGCACCCAGGTGCGTGGCAACGTCGACGGAGCGCGGCCCGTAGAAATTACCGTGCACGGTGGCGTGCTCGAGGAAGACGCCAGCGGCGACCTGTTGCTCGAAGCTGGTGCGCGTGAGGAAGTGGTAGTCGACGCCGTCCGCCTCGCCGGCCCGGGGGGCGCGCGTCGTGCAGGTGATCACGCGACGGATGGCCTGGGGGTAGGCCTCGGTCAGCCGAGAGCAGAGCGTGGTCTTACCGCTACCGGCGGGACCCGAGACGACGATGAGTAGAGCGCGACTCACGCGAGGCGGAAGGACTGGGCCACGCAAGCGACGGCCAAAAGGATGCTGAGCCCGCCGAAGAATTTACGGCGGCCCTCCGTGGCGAGGACCCAATCGCACTGGCGGCAGAAGACCGGTGGCGAGCAAGCCCACCAGAAGCCGAACAGAATCAATACCCCGTAGCTCAGCGAAGCCTCCAACAAGCTAGAGGGGAGCTGACGATAGCCGGCGTCCAAGGCATGGCGGGCGAGGAAGAGCATAATCACCCCGAGGGCGCGGACCGAGAGGAAGTCCGGCATATAAACAAACGTCAGCAGGCTGAAGCCAATGAAGCCGACGATCACCGGCATACGCGGCAAGCCGGCGAGATCGGCTTCCGGGATATTCAGCAGCCACCAGGCGAACCAGGCGATGGCAACGAGGGCGAGGAAATAGGTGGCGCCTTGCGAGCGGCGAAAGGTTCGGAGGACCGGCGAGTCGGTGACGATGAGCCAGCCAGCCAGGAGGAGGAAGGCGGCGAGCGCGTAGTAGGCTTGGGCGAGAGTCACGCCAGCCATTAGGACAACCAAGTCGCCCGAGGCAACCCGTAGGTTCAACGTGCGCGCAGGCGGGCGACGGACCAAGCCGCGTGTTCCGCGACCATCGGATCGGCCGACCCGAGCAGCGCCTCGGCGGCGGGGAGGTCGGCTCGCTCGCCGACATTGCCCAGCACCGTGAGCGCGTTGCGTCGCCAGCGGGCGAGGCCGAGACGTTCGACCGGCGTGCCCTTGAAGTGAGCGAGGAACTGCTCGTCAGTCCAGGCCAGCGTCTCGCGCAGCGGAGGATGCGGACGCGGGGCGAAATGGGCTTCGCGGGTGGCGACAGCCCACTTGTTCCAAGGACAAACGTCGAGGCAGTCGTCGCAGCCAAACACCCGGTCGCCGAGGGCTTCGCGGTATTCGACGGGGATGGCGCCCTGGTGCTCAATGGTCAGGTAAGCTAGGCACTTGCGGGCATCCAATTTATAGGGGGCGATGATCGCAGCCGTCGGACAGGCATCGATGCAGCGCGTGCACGTGCCACAGCGATCCGGCTCCTTCGCCGCGGAAACTTCAAGTTCGAGGGTCGTCAAGATGACGCCGAGGAAAAGCCACGTTCCCGCGCCGCGGTGGATGAGAATCGTACTCTTACCCTGCCAACCAAGACCCGCGGCGGCGGCGACGGGCTTCTCGAGCACTGGACCAGTGTCGACGTACGGCTTCTGTTCGCCGCCTTGGTCGTGCATCACTTCGCAGAGTTGCTTCAAGCGCTCGAGGATCACGTCGTGGTAATCGGAACCGAGGGCGTATTTCGCGATGCGGTAACCAGCCGTCGGGTGAGGCTGATAATAGTTGAGCCCGACGACCACGAGGCTGCGGGCTTCCGGCATCACCTTACGAGCATCGGTGCGGCGTTCGGGATTACGGGCCAGCCAGACCATGTCGCCGTGCATGCCGTCGGCGATCCACTTCTTAAAATAGTCGGCACGGACGTCGACGTCGACTGGCGCGACCCCGAAAGCATCAAAGCCCAGCGCCTTCGCCGAAGCTTCGAGTCGCTGGCGGAGGGCGCGCGGGTCCATCGGACTCAGCCCAGGATCGAGAGCACGCGGCTCACGATCTCTTCGACTGGCGCGAGCTTACCATTACCCTCGTAGCCGCAGGCCAGCATGCCTTCGGCTGGCTCGACGATCGCATGCCCGCGGGAGCGGAGGGTCTTCAGGTTAGCCTGAGTGGCAGCGTGCTCGTACATCTTACCGTTCATCGCCGGGCAAAGGAGGACCGGACCGCGGGTGGCGAGATAGATGCTGGTCAGGAGGTCGGGCGCGAGGCCGTGGGCGAACTCGGCCATTACGTTGGCGGTCAGCGGGGCGACCAGCAGGAGGTCCGACGAATCGGCAATCTCGATGTGTCCCGGGATAGAGTTGGCGCCCTCAGCCCAAAGGTCGAACGCCACCGGGCGGCGAGAAAGCACCTGCAACGTCATTGGGGTGATGAACTGCGTTGCGCCCTTCGTCATGACCACCTGGACCTCCGCGCCGTATTTGACCAGTTGGGAGGTCAGGTCCGCGGCCTTGTAGGCGGCGATAGAGCCAGTGACCCCGAGGGTGATGCGTTTGCCGACGAGCTGGGACATGACAGCGCCTCACGATGCCAAGCCGACCTGATGAGGCGAGGGGAAAGGCGGGCGACCGTGCCGAAAACAAGAGCTTTCGGGCGAAACCTGCCCCTTTTCTTGTTTGCCATGCTCGCCGACGGGGGTTCGCATTGGCTCCTCTTATGCAATCCGACATTGGTCTCATCGGTCTGGCCGTCATGGGTCAGAACCTCGCCCTCAACATCGCCGACCACGGCTTCGCGATCTCGGTGTA
>CAIVYX010000038.1 GCA_903910245.1 uncultured Opitutia bacterium
ATGGCCGACTCGGGTTACCGCGACGTCGCCAAGAAGATCAACGACTTCTACGAACGCCAGAAGGGCGCAACGGCCTAAGCCTCACCGACGCCTTCACCCTCTTGCGGACGGCTTCACCCGCCCGCCTCCTACTTCCTGCCCATGGCACTCACCCCCTTTAAGAGCAACCTCATCGCCGATGTCGGCATCAGCATGGGAGACGAAGGCAAGGGCCGCCTCATCCCCGAGATCGTTCGCGAACTCCAAGCCCTCACGGGACGTCGCGACGTGGTCGGCACGGTCCTTAAGGTCAATGGCGGCGCCAACTCGGGCCACACAGTCGCCGGCCTGAAACTCAACCTGCTCCCCGGTGGCGTCGCCGAACATGATGTCGCTTGCCTCGCCCTCGGCTCCGGCGTCGTCGCCGACCCACGCAAGGCCCTCTGGGAAGCACTGCCACTCGAGAAGATTGGTATCCCGGTCCTCTCTCGCCTGCTCATCGACGAACGTTGCATGATCAGCGACGTCTCCCACCGCATCCTCGACCTGGCCTGGGAAGACTACCGTATCAACGTCCTCGGCCACGAAGCCCGCGGCTCCACCGGTCGCGGTATCACGCCCGCTTACGCGGACGAAGTCGGCCAGTTCCAGATTCACTATTCTGAATTCCTGGGTGCCAAAGCCGACTACGCGACGCGCCTTTCGGCCCGCCTGAACCGCGCCGCCTCGATCGTGCGCGACGTCTGCAAGCTCTCGGCCGACAAATGGGCCGGGCTCTTCGCCAAGCTCACCGATGCCGAACTGCGCGCCAACAAGGGTGCCATTGACTCCGGCGTGTTCGCGGCGGCGGAATTCGATTTCACCCGCTTCGCCGGCAAGGAACCGTTCACGTTCGACCACGCCGCCGTCCTCGATTGCTACTGGAAGGCCGGTGCCGCTCTCGCCCACACCATCGGCGATGTCCGCGAACGCATCCTCGGCGACCTCGCCGCCGACCGCCGCATCATCGGCGAGTTCGGTCAGGCCTACTGGCTCGACAAGCGTGCGGGCTTTGCCCCGAACGTCACGGCCTCTCACACTTACACGCCGGAGTTCTTCCAGTCCGCCGGCATCCCGGTCCAAGCGATTCACACGGTCGGCTGCTGCAAGGCCTACGACACCAAGGTCGGCACGCACGTCTTCCTGACGAAGATGCCGGAAGAACACCCACTCCAGCGCGCCCTCGCGAAACTTGAGTTCGGCACCAGCACCGGCCGCCAACGCATGGTGGGCTGGTCCGATCTGGTCGAGAAGGCCGACGCCCTTCGCTACGGTGGCTACGACGACATCGTCCTCAATAAGCTCGACGCCCTCTCGCCCCACGGCGAATGGAAGGGTGGCGACCTGCTCGTCTGCACGGGCTACCGCGACGCCGCCGGCAAGATCGTTTCCGGCGTCCCCCGCAACGATGCCGTCCGCCGCACACTGCAGCCCATCTACGCCACCCTGCCCGGCTGGACGGCCGATATCACCAAGGTCCGCTCCTACGCCCAGCTGCCTGCCGAAGCACGTCGCTACGTGGCTTTCACGATGGCCGAAATCGTCCGTCTGGCTTCCCGTGGCGGCTCCCTGCCCTCCCTCCCGAACCTCCGCTACATCGGCGTCGGTCCGGACCCGGACCAGATCATCTCCGACGTCCCCGCGACGGCTGAACTGATCAAACAGGCCTGACACCCCTCCGACGCCGCGCCGATGGCCGACCTGGAACATAGCTTCGCGATCCCGCTCTGGGCTCTCGTCGACCAATCCAAAGTGGAGGCCGGCACGTCCGATATGCGCGGGCTCGCCAAGGAACTGGGCAAATGGCTGGCCCACAACTTCGACGTCGACCACAAGGGCGTGGCGATCGAGGAACCCTCCGGCACCGAACCAGGCGCGATGCCGATGTTCGTCGTCGCAAGCGTCCCGCAGGCGCAATGGCACGTGATGGTCGCGCTGGCCCAGAGCCGCGCCTGCAAGCTGTTCGTGGTGCTGCCGACGGAAAGCGGCGCCTTCCGACTTCAGGAATTAAACATCCCGAAGGCGGAGTAATCAGGCGGCGAAGACCTTGACGGTCTCAAGGTGCAACTCGGCCACCTGCTCTAAGGTCAGGCCTCCCCACTTATACCCCCCGGCCAAGGCGAAGATGTGCGGGATCTTCCTCGCCCGTGCCCACTGGACGACGAGCTTCTCGCGCTTACGGATGATGTCCTTGGTGATGCCCTTCATGCCGCCGGCTTTCTCATAGGTGTCCATGCCCGCGTTATAGATGAGGAAATCCACGCGCTCCAAGGAGTGCAGCGCGTCCTCGACGTGTCCGAGGTAGCCCTTCGGGCTGTCGACCTCGACATAGAAGTGCCGGGCCGGATCGGACGGCTCCCAGGAGTCGAACGAGTTTACGGTGACATCAGCTAGATAGACCTGCTGATGGTCGCCGAGGATATCGAAAGTACCTCCGCCCGCGTGCGCATCAAGGTCCAGGATGCCGACGGTCTTCACCTTCTTGAGGGCCTCAAGCGCGGCGAGGGCCAGTCCATTGAACTGGCAGAAGCCGTTCCCTGAATTTTTGCGCGCATGGTGCAGCCCGCTAGAAAGACTGCCGGAGCGGCCGTTCTTCAACGCCTCCTTGACGGCATCACGCATGCCACCGGTCGAGGCGAGGATGCTGTCCAGCAAGGGCTGCGACCAAGGGCCGACCTCCAGGAAACTGCCTTTGTCCTCGAAGGTACTACGCACGTGTTCGGACGTATGGATTAACTTGAGCTCTTGGCGCGTCGCGAGCTTGGGCGCCTCGAGCCAGACCTCACCCGCCTTGCCAGCTTCGATCATCTCCGCGACCAGCTTGGACTTAGTGACGGTCTCGGTCTTCCCTTCGACCACGTAGGTGGGGCTATAGAAGACGGTGAGTGGCGGCTGCGACATGACGATGTTATGCCCTCAATCAGCCGCCCCGTCAAATCCACCCCCTGTCATAGGTTGCGGTTGGCTTCGGGCCGATGCTTCGCCATGTTCAAGGCGTCGCCGACCATGCCCTTCGACCCCAAGATTCCACGAGAACTCGCTAATAAACTGGGGCGCGAGGCGATGAAGGTCATCGAGCTAGGCCTCTACGCCTCGCCGACCAGCCAACAGGTCGATATCGCCGCAGACATCGCCGACGCGGTGGCGCAGACCACCCACCTGCCGCCCGACCATCGGCATACCTCCCCTCGTACGGGATCGCACGCGACGGCCATCGAAGTGACGGAAGAGACATCCCTCTCCGCCGCCGCCCGTCACCATGCGGCCGGACTGCGGACGCTGGTGCTTAACTTCGCCTCACCGATTGTCGCCGGCGGCGGCTTTCTGGCCGGCGAACGCGCCCAAGAGGAATACCACTGTCGCTCGACGGCCCTCTTCGCCTGTCTGCTCGGCGGACCGATGTATGCCTTCCACCTGCAGCAGGGCAACGCACTCCGCACCGATGCGATGATCTATTCCCCGGACGTACCCGTCTTCCGGGACGATGAGCATCGCATGCTCGAGACGCCCTTCAAGGTCGCCTTCGTTTCAGCCGCCGCCTGCGACGCCCGTGATGTCGCCCCGCTCGACCAAGCGAAGATCCCCGGAGCCATGAGCGCCCGCATCGTCAAGGTCCTCGCGATCGCCCAAGCCAACGGCCACGACGCACTGGTACTCGGTGCCTGGGGCTGCGGCAACTTCGCCAACAATCCCGGATTGATCGCCGACCTCTTCCGTCAGGCTCTCGGCGGCCCCTTCAAGGGTGCCTTCCGGCGGGTGACTTTTGCGATTATCGACACCACGAACGACCAACGCTGCCTGAACCAATTCCGCCTCGCCCTCTCGTCCAAGGCCCCACCTGGGCACAACTGAGGCACTACTTCAGGCGGCCTAGGATAGCTTCGCCGACGGTGGCGCCGAGGAAGTCATAACCGGCTCCGGTGAAATGCACATCAAGCGGTGGCTGGAATTCCTTTAGGCGAGGAGTCATCGCACCGAAAAGATCATCAGTCGGGATGCCGTGCTTCTTCATGACTTCGGCAGCAAGAACGTTCTTCTCGACAATCGACGCGGCGGTCTGCTTCTGCGCGGGATTATCGGGGATGGGTGTGGTGCTGGCCCAAATGAGCTTGGCCCCGGTCTTCTCCAGTCGCACCACAATCTCTTCGAGGCGCTTCACGTAGTCGGCCGCCGGCGTAGCTCGGTCATGGATGCCGAAATTGAAATGAATAACGTCCCACTTCCCTTCACCGAGCCAGGCGTCGAGGTTCTTCAGGCCAGAAGCGGTGGGGCCGCAATTCGCAGGAGCGCGATGGACGTTGGCCTTGCCCGCCAGGGCTTTGCGCGTCGGCTGGGTGTACCCACGCGAAACGGAATCGCCGATGAGCAGGATGCGCGGTAGCTTCGGGTCGTCCTTCACGAAGTCCCACGCGCTCGACTGGCCGGCAATCTTGCCGCGCTTGTGTAGAGGTAGGTAAAATCCGTTACCCAGGTTGGCCTGCAGCACCTTCTCCCACGCTTGCTCTTCCGGCGAGAGCTGGGCGACCAAAGCCTGATACTTTACTTCCACGGCGGCATCTTGGGCCGCTTTCTTGGCAGCCGCCTCCTTGGCGTTGGTCGGCTCGCCCTTCGGCGGTTCGGCGGCGACCAAGACCAGGGCAAGACTGAGCAAGGCGAGCAGGTGCTTCATGGCGGGGTATGCCAATGCAACCAGCTAACTCAAAACCTTCAAGCCGTCACTGCCGCCCTTCCTTACTGGACGACTCCGCTCATCGGGTGGCCGGTGACAGCCTTCCAGGCAATCTCCTGAAGCATCCGGTTAAGCTTTTCGGCTTCCGGCAACTTGGTGAGCTGGCTGACCACCGGCAATCCGACCGGGCTACGACGATAGATAACCGAGTAATGACAGTAGGCCGAGAGGACGCGGATCTGTGAGCCGGGATGCCCCAGGGCGTCCGTGAAGAGTTCGTTCTGCGTCTTGATGCCGGGGGCTTCGCCTTTGATGACCTTATCACGCAGGGCCATCACGGCCTCTCCACTCGGCACTATGGCGATCTTCGCCTCAGGCATACGGGCGTTGAGTTCCTTCACATGGTCTTCGATCATCTTGAAATAAGGGTCATGCTTCGCGCGCAACTGCGCCAGGGTGATCCCATCGCGATCGATGGACTTCGGCTTGCTCTTGGAGAGCCAGATTACCGGATCTTCGAAGGGTACCCAGTTCTGCTGAAGCGTCAGACGAAGCTTGGGGTTATGCTCCAGTCCAAGCTTGGTGAAATTCTCGATACCCGGATCCGGCAGGAACGTCGGCGCCATGGTAAACAGGTCGGCCTTACCCGCCTCGAGGACCGGCTTGGCCTTGTTCTTCTCCGCAGGCAGATCCCAGTGCTGGATGACCTTGGAACCGCCGATGGAAGAAATCGCCAACTGCTCATGCCCCTGAATACCCGCGGCCTTGGCCATCTCGGCGACGAGCGGCGGCATCCATACATGGAAGCTATGGCCAGCGGTCAGCACCTTAAGCCCGGTCGGCGACGCCTCCTGCGCCGTCAGTCCGACGGTCGCGAGGACGAACAGGAGTAGGCCGCGAAGGAGGCGCATCGTCCGGCTTACTTGCTGGAGCGATACGGGCCAGCCGGGAGACCATCCTTGCCAGCGGAGTAGACGCTGACCTCAGGGAAGTTGGCCCAAGCGTAACGCACTTCCTTAGGCGCCTGGACGCCAGTGACGGTCACGGTCGCGCCATCGGCCTTGGCCTGACCGAAGACCCATTTGTCGTCGGCTCCGAGCAGACCGAAGCCCTTGCCGTCGTTCTTGAGTACCACCGGACGGTCGTAAGTCAGCACGAAGGCATCGCCCTGACGTTCCGCTTTCTTCACGCGCGGAGCTTCGCCGTCGTTGCGGGTCTTGTAAACGCGCTGCAGCGCGACGTAGGCGAGACGCTCACCGACGGGGAGCTTGTCCTTAGGGTGAATGTCCTTTTCTTCGCCGAGATCGATGTTCACGGACTGCATCGCGCCCGGGACATTGTCGGCGATCCATTCCATGGATTCACGGATGCGGGGCCAGCCGCCGTCCTCGACGGAGAGCTCAGGTTTACGGGCCATGAAACGAGGCAGCTGAACGATGATGAAGGGGAATTCCTGACCCCAGGCCTTGTGCCAGGACTTGATCATGGAACCGAGGACCCACTTGTAGGCCTCAGGCTGGCCGGCGTTGGACTCTCCCTGATACCAGATTGCGCCGCGCACGGAGTAACCCACGAGCGGAGCGACCATGCCGTTCCAATTCATGTGGGGTCCGTTGGCCCAGACGGGGGCGAGCCTGCCTGCATCCTGACGCAGTTTGGCCAGCGCAGCCTTATCCTTCTCGACCGCGATCTTGGCGTTGAGCTTCTCGAGGGCGACGGCGCGGGCCTTGATGGCCGCAGTCTCCTTTGAGTCGAAATCCTTGGCGTCAGCGACATCGGCATACATGCCCTTCGGGCCCCAGGCCTCAGCGCGCGTGCCGCCGATGGAAGTATGGATGACGCCGACCGGCTGCTTGATGTTGGCGCGGAGTTCGCGGGCGAAGAAAAGACCCGTGGCAGTCAGACCCTCAACGGTCTCCGGAGCGGCGAGTTTCCACGAACCCTGGACGTCGTCGACGGGCTCGGCCTTGGGCGTACGGGCGACGGTGAAGACGCGGAGACCAGCATCGGCCGGCCGGGACTTGGCGTCCGCGGCGGCGGTGGTGTTCTTGACGACCCAATCCATGTTCGACTGGCCGGAACCGATCCAGACCTCGCCGACGATCACGTCGCGAGCGGTGAAGACTTCTTCGCCGGAACTCACGATCAGGTCCTTACCCTGCTCGGTGGCCTTGAGGCCGGCGAGCGTGGCGGTCCACTTGCCATCGTTGCCGGCGGTGGCGGTGGCTTCGATCGAACCGAGCTTCACCCTGACCTTCGAGCCCGGATGGGCCTTGCCGAAGACGGCGGCGTCACCGGCCTGCAGGACGGCGTGGTCAGAGAACAGGGAGATGAGCTTCAGTTCTCCGGCGGACACGAGCGCGGAGCAACAAAGCACGAGGAGTGCGAGGCGGGGTAGCATGAGACCAGCAGACCTTGCCAGTGGAAGATGGCAAGCCTGTCCCCGAAAGACGATTGAAACTCCTCGGGCGGGACGTGGTTATATCTAAGTTATGAAGCACCTACCCCTGCTCCTCCTCGCCGCCCTCGGCTTTGCGGCCGAAGACGCCCCGCGCCCTAACCTCCGACCCGAGGGACCGACCCCCGAAGGTCGCTCCAACCCACGTCTCCCGATACCGCTCTCCCCTGACGAACAAAAGCGCCTCCGCGAGGCCATGGAGAAAGCCAATCAAGACCCTGCCGTAAAGGAAGCGCACGAGCAGGCCGCCAAGGCCCAGCAGGCCGCCGCCGAAGCCCAGAAGAAAGCCCGCGAGGCCACCGATGAAGCCGCCCGTAAGGCCGACCCCTCCGTTGCCCCGATTCTTGAAAAGATCCGTAAGGCCATGGAACAGCGTCAGCCCAACCAACCCGGCCGCCAGCCAGAGGCCCAGCCCCGCGGTGAGCAACCTCGCCGCCCCGAAGGCGGCAATCGCCAGCCTGACGCCCAGCGCGGCCGCCAACCCGAAGCCCAGCCCCGCGGTGAAGCCCCGCGCCAGCGCGAAGATAATCGCGAGCAGCCCGCCACCCGTGGCGCCCAGCCCCCTGGCCTGACCCCCGATGAGCAGCAGCGCGTCCGCGAAGCGATGGTGAAGGCTCACGCTGAACCGGCCGTGCGCGAAGCCCGCGAGGCCGCCGCCTTGGCCCAGCACAAGGCGATGGAGATCGCCGAAGACGCCGCCCGAAAGGCCGACCCTTCGCTCGCCCCGCTCTTCGAGAAGATGCGTAAAGCAGGTGAAGCGCAGCGCGGCCGGAAGCAGCCCGAATAAGTACGTTATCATCCCTATCGAAGGCCGACCGATTGGTC
>CAIVYX010000039.1 GCA_903910245.1 uncultured Opitutia bacterium
CGTAAACCGCGGCTACGATACCAAGACGCTCCGCGCCACGGCACGCTCGCCAATGCCACCTCCACCTGCGGCGCGGCGATCTACCGAGGAGACGCCTTCCCCGCGGAATTCCGCGGCAACGCTTTCATTCCGGAGCCTTCGTCAAACCTGGTGAAGCGCGTGATCATCACCGAAAAAGATGGCCTGCTCACCGGCACCAACGCCTACGAAGAAAAAGAATTCCTGACCTCGACCGACGAACGCTTCCGCCCCGTCATGACCGCCACCGGACCGGATGGCGCCCTCTACATCGTCGATCTCTACCGCGGGATGCTGCAGCACCCGGGCTTTCTCACGCATTACCTGATCGCCAACATCAAGGCCCGCAAACTGGAGACCCCAATCAACCAAGGCCGCATCTGGCGGATTGTCCGCGACGACCAAGCCGCGCCCAAGACCACGAAGATCCCGGTCGACGCCGCCGCCCGCGTGAAGCTCCTCACCCACCCCAACGGTTGGGTGCGCGATTCGGCCCAGCGCCTGTTGGTCGAGTCGGCCGACGTCGCTGCCGCTGCCCCGCTCCGCACGCTGCTCGCCGACGCCCAAGCCCCCGCCACCGCCCGCCTGCAAGCGCTCTGGTCCCTTGACGGCCTCGCGTCCGCCCGCGCGGAAGACGTCCGTCTCGCCCTCAAGGACACCGACGCCCAAGTCCGCGCGGCCGCCATCCGGATCGCCCCGGCCGAGATGCTGCCCGAACTCTGCACCATCAAAGACGAGAAGGAGATCCTCGTACTCGCCCACCTGGCGATTCGTCTTTCCGGAGCGCACCTGCCTGACGCCGACAAGGCCGTCGCCGAACTCCTCGCCGCCCACGGTGACAACGCGCTCGTGCGCGAAGGCGCCCTGACCGGCGCCCGCGGCCGTGAAGTCGCCCTGGCCAAGGCCGTCGCCGCACTCGGCTCCGTCGCCAATCTCAAGCAGACCGGCCCAGTCCTCGATGGGTTCGCCGCCCTCATCTCCCAAGCCGGCAAGGCTGGACCGTTCGAAGGCATGCTCGAGATCGCCGCCAGCCTCGGCGACCGCACCAATCTCCGCGCCGCCATCCTCCGTGGCCTCGATCAATCCATCCGCGACCCGAAGACGAAAAAGCCCGCTCCCCTCAAGACGATCTGGCTCAACGCGGAACCCGCTTCGCTCGCGAAGCTGAAGAAGACGGTCACCGATGCCAATGCCCTCAAGAACTTGGTGAGCGTCACCGCCCGCCTCGCTTGGATCGGCAAGCCTGGCGCCCCCGCCCCGCCCAAGGTCGTCGCCCTTACAAAAGCCCAACAGGCACTCTTAGAAAAAGGCAAAGTCACCTATGCCAACCTGTGCGCCGCCTGCCATCAGCCGCACGGTCATGGCCTCGACGGCCTGGCCCCTCCGCTGGTCGACAGCGATTGGGTACTCGGCAAGCCCGACGTGACCGCCCGCATCGTCCTCCATGGCATCGGTGGCCCGATTAAGGTCGGTAACCGGACCTGGGACCTGACGATGCCTCCGATGGGCATGTTGAGCGACGAAGACGTGGCCGGCGTCCTCACGTACATCCGCCGTGAATGGGAGCATAACGGCTCCCCTGTCGACGCCAAGTTCGTCACCGGCATCCGCAAGCAGTACGCCGATCATTCGAATTCCTGGACTGCCGACGAACTCCGCCCGCCGACTAAGAAGACCGCCAAATAAATTTAGATGAAGACGCTCCGCCTGCTGCTGGCCCTCCTCGCCTTCGGCGCCGGTGCCTCCGCCGCCCCCAAGCCCAACATCGTCGTCATCCTTGTCGACGACATGGGCTTCTCGGATATCGGCTGTTACGGCAGCGAAATCCCGACGCCAAACCTCGACGGGCTCGCCCAGAACGGCCTGCGCTTCACACAGTTCTATAACACCGCCCGTTGTTGCCCGACGCGTGCTGCCCTGCTCACCGGCGTCTACTCCCACCAGGCAGGCATCGGCCACATGACCGAGGACCAGAAACTCCCCGGCTACGTCGGCCGCCTCAACGACAGCTGCGTGACGATGGCCGAAGTGCTTCGTCCTGCAGGCTATCTCACCGCCATGACGGGTAAGTGGCATGTCGGCCAAAACCACGGCGTCACCCCGAAGTCCCGCGGCTTTGAGCGTAGCCTCAACGCCGTCGCCGGCGGCTTCTTCTTCTCCGACGCCCCGCGAGCGGAACTCTTCCTCGACGGAGAAAAACTCGCTAAGGATGACCCGCGCCTGCCCAAAGACTGGTACAGCACCGACCTCTGGACGACCTTCGGCCTAAAGTTCATCGACGAAGCGCTCGCCGCGAAGAAGCCCTTCTACCTTCACCTCTGCCATAACGCCCCGCACTTCCCGCTTCAGGCGCCCAAGGCCGACATCGAGAAGTTCCTCGGCAAATATCAGCTCGGCTGGGAAGAAGTCCGTGCCCGCCGCTACGCGCGCCAGCTGGAGATGGGTCTGATTGACAAGCAGTGGGCGAGCACACCGTTGCCGAACGCGATCAAGGCTTGGAAGGATGTACCAGCCGAAGAGCAAAAGCGCTTCGACCACCTGATGGCCACCTACGCCGCCGTCGTGAACCACATGGACAAGGCCATCGGCGACCTCGCGGACGGGCTCCGGAAGCGCGGCGTGCTCGACAACACCCTCATCCTCTTCATGAGCGACAACGGCGGTAACGCCGAGGCTGGCGCCAATGGTCGCACCGAAGGCGACCCCAGCACGGGTAAGTCAAACTGGTTTTCCGGCGAGAGCTGGGCCTACGCCCAAAACACCCCCTTCCGTCTCTACAAGCACTTCAATCACGAAGGCGGCATCAGCACGCCGCTCATCGCCCACTGGCCCGCCGGCATCACGGCGAAGAATGAATTCCGCCGCCAGCCCGGCCACCTGATCGACGTGATGGCCACGGTGGTCGACGTCTCCGGCGCCGCCTATCCAAAGGAATTCAACGGTAAGGCAATCCTGCCGATGGAAGGCCGCAGCCTCGTGCCGGCGTTCGCCGACAAGCCTATCGAGCGCGAGGCGATCTACTGGGAGCACGAAGGCAACGCAGCCGTCCGCCAAGGAGACCTCAAGCTCGTTCGCCAAGGCCGTAACGGCGCTTGGGAACTCTACGACCTGAAGACCGACCGCACCGAACTACACGACCTCGCCCCGAGCCAGCCCGCGAAGGTCAAGGAACTCGCCGCCCTCTGGCGCACTTGGGCCGAACGCGCGCACGTGCTTCCGGCGCCAGGAGCCGAAGGTGGCAAGAAGAAGGTAAAAAAGAATAAGTAAGCTCATGTTCGGAGGAAAATGCCCCTTTGGCCATAAGCCCTCCGATCCTTTCAAGGCGAAGCGGGAGGCTGGAC
>CAIVYX010000040.1 GCA_903910245.1 uncultured Opitutia bacterium
GGTCAGCGCGACTTCTTCGGCGCCCACACCTACGAGCGCAAGGACAAGCCCCGCGGCGAGTTCTTCCACATCGACTGGCCGGATCCCAAGCGTCCGCAGATTAAGGCCTAAGCGCCTCGACGGAAACAGGAAGGGCGCCCGCAAGGACGCCCTTCTTCTTTGGCGAGTTACTTCGCGGACCAACCGCCGCCCGTGGCCGCGGCGAGTCGCACCGCGACCTGCCGGCGCTCCCAGACGACCATCGAAAGCGTGCGTGCGGCCAGGGCTTCGTCGCGACGCGCGCTTAGGATATCGTTCTCATTCGCGAGGCCAGCCTGCCGGCGGGCCTCGGCATTAGTGAGACGGACACGCACCGCAGTGAGCACCCGGGCGGTCAGTTCTTCCTGCATAGCGAGCTCGCGCAGATCGGCGAGCGCGTCCTCGACTTCGCGGAAGGCGCCGAGGACGGCCTTGGTCCATTCCGCGCCAGAGCCGTCAATGCGCGCGCGCGCGACCTCGAGGTTAGCTTCGCGCCGACCAGCGTCGAAGAGCGGCAAATCTACCGAAGGCGTCAGCGCCCAGAAACTCGATGAGCCCCGGCCCACACGCGAAGCCGGATCGGCCTGCCAGCCAGCCTGGCCATTGAGCGTGACGGAAGGATAAAAGTCAGCGATGGCTGCGCCTTCGCGCGCGAGTGCGGCGTCGACCCGCTCGGCCGCCGCGGCGAGGTCGGGACGACGAAGCAAGAGCTCCGAGGGCACGCCCGCGCCGAAGACCGGCATCGCGGCAGAGCCCTTCGCCACAGGAAGTTGGACGCCCGGTGCAGAACCGATCAACGCACGCAGCGCGTTCTCAGCGGCGGCGACGCGGCGGCGGCCGAGGCCTTCATCGACCTTGGCCTGGGCGGCGGCGAGACGCGCGGAGGAAAGCGGATCGGAGTCGAGTAAGCCCGCGACAACGGTCTGCTCGATGATCTCCATCTCACGCAGGCGCGTGGAGAACTCGGTCTCGAGGAAGGCGAGCTGCTCGCGAGTGCCGCGGACGGCGAACCACAGACGGGCGACTTCGGCGGACAGGGCGAGGTTCGCCTGTTCGACGGTGAACTTGGCCGCGCGCGAATCGAACTCGGCGGCCTTCGTCTTGGCGGCTTCACGCCCCCAGAGATCGAGTTCCCAAGATGCCTTCACGCCAGCGGCACCGACGTCGGTGCGACGCGGGATGCCGAAGCCGACCGGCGTGCGACCGGTGTCGAGCGAGATACGGGAGGACTCCAAGCCAGCGCCGACGGAAACAGCGGGCTGGTCTCCCGCGTTTGCAGAGGCGAGCAAGGCCACCGCTTCACGCTGACGCGCGCGGGCGATAGCGAGATCCGGGCTGTTCTTACGTGCCTGCGCAATCAGTTCGAGCAAGGCCGCGTCACCGAAGGCCTCCGCCCACTTCGCGTCGGCGACGGCACCGGCCTGCGAAAATGCCGGGGCCGTGACGGAAGCCACGGGCCACGCCGTCGGATCGTGCGCACAGCCTGCGAGGACGAGCGCCGCGAGGAGGAACGTCTTATTTACCCGGAGCATTTTGGGAGGCGTCGATATAGACGTCCATCTGCTGGCCGACGAAAAGCACGCGGCCGGTCGGGCGTTCAAACTGGTAGATCACTTGCAGCACGCGGGTATCGACGCGCTCAATGCTCGCGCCAGTGAGCGAGGTCTTCGGGATGACGAAGGGCTCGATGCGAACGAATTTCAGAGCGATAGAACGGTCCTTACCACCGCCGAGGGCGGTCTCGCCTTTCAGGTAGCCCTTGGCCGGCAGGCCTTCGCGCATACGCGTGGCGAGCTGTTCGTCGACGTCGCAACGGATCTGCAAGGTGGAGATATCCCCGAGGACGACTGGAGCCTTGGCGCCGGCGGCCACGAATTCGCCGACGCGGACGCCGACCTGGAGCACCGTCGCGTCGATGGGCGAACGGAGTACGAGGCGATCGAGCAATACCGCCGTCTGGTCGAGCTGGGCCTTGGCGAGGGCGAGTTTCGCCTTCGCCTCCTTGGCGGCCATCTGGTAGGAAAATAGTTCGGAAGCGGAGACCGCGCCGCTATCCTTGATGCCAGTCCAGCGGCGAGCCGCGTCTTCCGCGCGTTCGGCGGTGGCCTCAGCGGCGGAGACCGCAGCCACCAAGACGGCGTGCTGAGCACGGAGATCACGATCATCGAGCGTGAGAATCGGGTCGCCGGCCTTCACCTTGGCCCAGACCTTCACGTGAACCTTAGCGACCGTACCAGACGTGGGCGAACCGAGGAGCGTATTCTCGGCGGCGGCCTCGATAAGCCCGGCGGCGGCGATGAGGCCGTCCTTATCGCGCGTGGCGGGCTCATAGGGCGGTGGCTTGATCGGCACCTCATTGGCTGTGCCGCGGGTGAGCTGCCAAGCAGAGACGGCGCCGGCGAGGGCGAGGGCGAAGAGCAGGATGCGTTTCTTAAACATAAGGGGGTTAGAGATGGGTCGAATCGAGGAGCTTCGGGTCATCGACCACGCGGCTGATGCGGCCATCTTCCATCTCTGCGATGCGATCGGCGAAGCGGAAGATACGATGATCGTGCGAAACGACGACCACGCAACGTTCCGGCGAGCGGGAAAGGTCACGGACGAGTTCCATGATGTGGCCGCCAGTGTCTTTATCGAGGGCCGAGGTCGGTTCGTCGCAGATGAGGAGCGGCGGCTCATGGACGAGCGCCCGGGCGATGGCGACGCGCTGCTGCTGGCCGCCGGAGAGCGCGTTGGGGCGACCGTCTTCGCGGCCCTTGAGGCCGACCTTCTCGATGATGGCGAGCGAGCGGGCGTGGGCCTCGTCGAAAGGACGGCCCTGAATCAGGAGCGGCACCATCACGTTCTCAATCACGGTGAGCGTGGGGATGAGATTGAACGACTGGAAGACGAAGCCGAGGTGCTTACGACGGAAAGCTGTGAGCTCCTCCTGGCCGAGGCCGTCGAGGCGCTGGCCGAAGACCTCGACCGTGCCGGCCTGCGGCGTGAGTGTGCCCGCGATGACCGAGAGGAGCGTCGTCTTCCCGCAGCCCGAGGGGCCGACGAGCATGATGAGTTCGCCGCGGCGGGCTTCGAAGTCAGCCTGCTGGAGGGCGACGACCTGATTCTCCGGCGTGCCGAAGAACATATCCACGCCGGAAGCGCGGACAGCGATGGTGTGGGCGAGGGTGCTCATCCGCGGAAGACCGAGGCGGCGTCGACGCGCGACACCTTGATAATGCCAATGATGGCGGAGACGAAGCTGATGCCCAGCACGAGGACGAACGTCGCCCAGAGGATCTGCGGGTACATCACGAAGGGTGGCATGCCCTTCTCAATCATCGCGCGCCCGATGCCCTGCGCCATCCCGGCGCCGAGGCCGAAGCCGATGAGCCCGGCGGTAAAGGCCTGCACGAAGAGCATGCGGGCGATGACGCCCATGCCTGCGCCCATCGCCTTGATGGCCGCAAAATATTTTAAGTTCTCGAGTACAAACGAGTAGAACGTTTGGCCGGAGATAGCGATGCCGACGAATAGACCGAGCAGGACCGCCGTGCCGAAGGAAAACGGGATACCGGTGTTGGTCCAGAACCACCAGAAAGTATTGCGCGCCAAGCTGCGCTCGCCCCAACTCCAGATGACTGTGTCCGACGTCCAGGCCTTGAGACCCGTGTCGCGTTCGATGCGATCGCAGAGTTCGGCCGGCGTCACGCCCTTCTGCGGCTCGACGAGCATGAAGCTCAGCGTGCGGCGGGCGCCGAGGGTATAGCCCTTGGCGCGGTCATAGGTAGTATAGACGAACGGTCCGCCGGTGAAAGCACGCTTCACTTTGCAGATGCCGACGATGCGAGCCTGGATGTCATTGACCTCGAACGTGTCGCCGACCTTAAGGGGCGTGGAGCGCGGCTTGCCGTCCGGCCCGACGGTCATGCGACCCATCAGCGCGGCGCCCCATTCATCGACGATAACCGTATCGGGGAGGCGCAGGTCTTCGATCCGCCCCTGCGTGAGAACAGCCGGGGCGCCAGCGAAGGTGTCGGCGTCGATGCCGACGAGGGTGATCAGCTTGAAGTTGCCGTCCTGCATGCGCGCCTGAACAAAGGAAGTGTGGAGCGGGGCGGCCCAAGCGACACCATCGACGGAACGCACGCGGCCAAGGTCCGTATCGCGGAGCGGCTTGGCATCGTTGACCTGCTCAACCATTGGGTCGCTCACCCAAACTTGGGCGCGGATGTTGACCATCGGCGTGTAGGTCCAGCTCATGATGCCGAAGAAAACCGAACTCTGCTGGGCCATCAGCAAGGCCGAGAACGCCAAGCCACACAGGAGCATCGCGAGTTTGGCGCGGTCTCCGAAGAGCATGTTGAGGGCGAGGCGATACATCAGACGTGTCCGTGGAGTGTCTCCCCAACAAGGCTCGGGTCAATGGGAAGTCAAACGGCCCGGACACTGTCCGGGCCGTCGTAACCTAACCGTATCTTAAAGGCTTACTTGGCGATGACCGCGACCGCCGGCAGTTTGACAAAGTTCGTCTTGAACCACACCGGACCCCAAGAGGCGTTGACGGCCCAAGCGGCGAAGAGGAGGACGAAAGCGACCGAGAAGCAACGGATGACCTTACCCTTCTCTTCGCTCTTGGCACCGATGTGGAGGAAAGCGACCGCGGCGAGGGCGAGGATCGGGTGGAACCAGGAGATTGGACGGACCGTCTGGAAGAACGCCACGAGGCCGACAACGAGATTGATGTCGACGAGCACGGCGACGATGCGCTGGAGCTTCGTGTTCGGGCCCTTGACGAGCGCCACGATGATGACGATTAGGACGAGGAGCAGCAGCAGGGAGCCGTAATGCTTATGGATAACGAAGAGCGGGTTCATGCACTTACCTTGATAAGAGACCGGCCCGGTTCAAGCCATCCCGCCGGATTTTACCGGTCTTCAGGGAAAAGCACCCGAAAGAACCAGGCCGCCAAGGCTGCCCCGACGAACTGGACCGCTACCTCCGCTAAAATGCGCGGGGCGATCTTGGCGAGGAAGAGGGTTTCCGTGACGAAGGTCTTGGTGCCGATGAGTCCGTCAAAGATCGCGGCGAAGGCGCCGAGCAGCGAGGAAGCCAGCGAGACCGCCGGATTCATGGTCGGGTTGAAATCGCCAAACGTTCCGGAAAGGCCCAGCACGACCGCCGCGATGGCCAGGCCGAAGTAGCTGTTGCCCGCGGTAAGGCGCGAGGTCCCGACCATCAGGATAACGAAGGCCAAGGCGAACGTGGCGAGCAGCTCGACGACCGCGATCACGCCGAAGCCGGTGAAGGCCGATTCGCTCAAGGCGTCGATGGCCCCCTTGGCGTGTTCCGAATCATGGCCAAGCAGGGTGCCTGCCGCCATCGCCGCGAGGACGGCCGCCACCAGCTGCACGCCGATGTAGGCCCAAAAGGCGCGGGTGCTGGAACGGCCACGGAGACGGAACGCCAGCGAGACGGCGGGGTTATAGTGGGCGAGCGAGACTGGCGCGCCCATGTAGATCAATGCGCAGAGCAAGGCGGCGACGGGAAGCGGACTCGACGAGACCAACGCTGCTAGGCAGAGGAAGAAAGTCCCGACGGCCTCGATGAGCAGCTTGTTGCGCATGGGTCGAATGTCGTCAGGCGGCGGGCGGTCTCAAGCGTGGAGTCGCTCAGCGGGGGGCGCGGGCGTTGAGCCAGTTTTCGCTGAAGGCCGCAATCTCTTCATAGCCAGGCAGGCGACGGGTCCGCCCGCGCATTTCCCGGGCCGCCTCTTCCTGGGCGGCGAAAAGTTCGGTCAACGTCGCATGGAGCGGCGTCTTGATGTTCTTATTATCGACCAGCCAGAAGCCGACCTGCTCCCCCTCGACGACCTCGTTATTATAATACTGCCAGAATAAGGTCATTACCGGCTTCCAAGTCATGAACTTGGCGAGGATCTCGCGATTGCGTTGGTCGTGCTTCGCGCCGTCGGCCCCGCAGGCCTTCCAAGAAAGGCCGCACTCTCCGATAAAGACGCGCTTCGCGGGTAAGCCCGGCTTCGCGGGAATCTGCGCGTTGACGTAGTCCAGCGTGGCCCGGACCTCCTCGGCGGAGAGCAGCTGAGAATCGTAGGCAGAATAGGAGACAAAATCGACGTTCACTTTGGGCAACACCGCGTTCACCAGGCGCTTGCGTCCGTCCTTCATCGCATCGCGGACGCGGTTGACCTCGGCGTAGGTATAGACGCGGCACTTGGCGTAGGCCACTTCAGAACGGGCGTCGTCGACGGCCTTCTGGCGAATGCTGAGCCACTCGATCATCGCCGCGACGAGCTCGGGCGAGGCGTCCTTCTTCACATCCTTATCGGGCAAGAGATACCAATCCCCCTCCCAGTGGCCGAGGAAGAAGGTCTTGCCCGCCGTATCATAGCGGGTGAGCAAGTCCTTCGTGAAAAGGTAGACGGCGTTGTATTCGCGGCGTTTGAGCTCGGGCGTGAAACCTTTCGTCCACTCATTGGTGGAACGATACCACAGCACGTAGTGCGTGAACGGCATCGCGATGTAGGGCGTGAGCTGCTGGCCAGAGATCGCGTTTATTTTAAGGATACGCGAGCCCATCGCGTTGATACCCTTGGCGGCCTCAAGCACGGCATCGTCCTTGGTGAACTTGTACGCGGGACCGAACGCCTGGGTGCCCACGACCTGCGGGAAGGCGTCGGGCAACGTCGGCACTGCGGGCAAGCGGGACATCTCCAGCGGCTGGTCGGGGCGCTTCTTACCCTGGGCCAGCAAAGCGAGCGGGAATAACAGAAGAGCTCCCAGAAGGAGACGAGGGGTTGAACTCATGGGGTGAACCTCAGGGAGAGGAACTTGAATTGTTCTGTTACGACACGCTTCCTTCAAGTCCGTTCCCACCCAACACCATGATAACTATCAAATCCACCCTGACCGCCGCGCTCCTCGCCGTCGGTCTTCACGCCCAGCTCGCCGCCGCCCCCGCCAAGGAGGAAGGCCCACCCAACGATCCGGAGCACTCCCGGCTCGTCGCCGCCCGCAAGGCGACGAACGCCCTACCGGAGGTCATGTCCGCCGAACAACAGGCCAAGGCCGACCGGGCGCTGACCAACAAAGCCTACGCCGAATACAAGGCCGCGCGGAAACGCTCGACCGACACCGAGGCGGCCTACCGCAAGGTCTTCGACGCCTCCCTCGCCAAAGTCGACGAAGGCGCCCCGGCCTTACAGGAGAAAGAGCGCGCCGCCTTCCGTGAGCGTATGCTGAAGGCCCGGACATCTAAGAAAAGCGGCTCGTCGAAATCCGTCGCGAAGGCGGACGAAGACGATGACCGCGAGGATGACGAGCCGACGAGCCCGACGAAGGCTTCTAACTGAGGTTCACCGACCCGCCGCAAGGCGGGTCTTTTATTGCGCAAGGGCGACCGCGAAGGCGGCCCAGATCTCCTCGATGGGCTCGAGCCCGACGGAGACACGCAAAAGATCGGGGTCGAGTCCCGCAGCGCGGATGTGCGCCCTGCCCTGCTCGTTCGTGACTTCTTCGAAATGCGCGAGCCAAAGGAACGGCGCAGCCAAAGTATAGCGGAGCCCAAAGCTTGGGCCCTTGGCGACGGCCAAGCCATCATAGACGCGCCGCATGTCGCCGCGAAGTTCCAAGGTGATGAGCGATCCGGCACCAGCGCCTGAACGCAGCAGTCGGCGGTAAGCGGCGGCCGTCGGGCCCTGATCGGCCGTCCGCACGCGCGCGACGGCCGGATGCGCGGCGAAGCGGCGGGCAATCTCCGCCGCGGTCGCGGAAAGACGTTGGGTGACTTCGGTCATGCGGCCCACCTGCGTCGCGAGGACGGCCAGATCGAGCGCATGCAAGGGCGCCAGCCGCCGACGCACACTGGCCAGCAGCTCGACGCCGTCCGCACGCGCGGGGTGGACGGCGATCACGCCCGCCATGACGTCGCCTTCGGAGCCAGCGTATTTCGTCAGGCTGGAAACCACGATGTCAGCGAAAGGCAGTACGTCGACAGAGGCGAGGCCGACGCTGCTCGGGTCAAGGAGTAGCTTCGCTCCGTACTTGTCGCAGAGCGCGCGTAACGCAGGGATGTCCGCGGTCTCGAGCTGTGGATTATTCGGTACCTCGGTGAAGACGCCCGCAATGTCGCCCGCGGCCAGCAGACGCTCGACGGCGGCGAGGTCGCGGACGTCGGAGACGAAATGATGCTTCGCGTCACGCGCCTTCTCCAAGAGGCGGGTCGAATCGACGTAAAGCCACCCGAACTGAATCCAGGCGGAGCGGCCGCGCGGACGCTGCACGGCGTCAACGGCGGCGATGCCTGCCTCAACGGCGTTCATCCCAGACGTGGCGATAAGGATATCATTGATGGCCACCCCAGCGAGTAACGGAGACAAGGCTGACTGGATCGAGTGCAAGGCGGTGGAGCCATCGGGCGGGGCGGCTCCTGTGAGCCAAGCTTCCGCCTGACGAGAAGAGATGAGCATACCCGTATGCTGCACCATCTTCGCAAGGCGCAGCGCGGCATCACCGGCGGACGTCGTGGCCAGGTACCAATCGCCGACGTGATCAATGGAGGTGAGGGTGGCGCCGGCATGTTCGGCCAGGCGGCGGGCACTTACCTCGGAGACCAGCGGGAAAAGTTCGCCCGTACGTCCGAGCGTACTGGCGGCTTCCCGGGCGGCGCGGGTGACGAGCGCATTGCGCACGAAGCGCGGGTAGCCAGCGTGGAGCAGTTTCCAGACGCGCTCTTCCTTACGCTCATAACTCTCGACGTCAGCGAGCGTGGGCAGGCAAACGACGGTCGCATGCGGAGAGTCGGGCACCGTGGCACCCAAGGCTGGCGAAAGAATCGGCACGATCAGAGACCTTCGGCCGGCAGCTCGTTTTGCAGGATCTGCTCGAGCGACTGGCGACGGCGGATCAGCGAGAACTCACCGTCACGACGGAGGAGCACTTCCGGCGCCTCGGGGAAGGAGTTGTAATTCTTCGTGCTCATGCCGGCGCAATACGCACCCGCTCCGCCGATAACGCAGAGGTCGCCGGCGACGGCTTCGAGTAACGTGCGCGTGGCGAGGGTCTCCGGTTCGCCAGGCGCGCAGCTGATCAAGTCGCCTGATTCGCAACAGTGTCCGACGATGACGTAATCACGCGAGGCGCCGGTGGCCTTCGCGGGGTAGAGATGCACTGGGTGTTGCGAGCCGTAGAGCGAAGGTCGGAGTATCTCGGTCATGCCAGTATCGAGCTTGAGGAATTCACGTGCGTCGGTGGAGACGATGTCTTGGACGCGGGAAAGGACGGCGCCGGCGTTGGCGACGAGGAAAGTTCCCGGCTCGATCTCGAGTCGGAGTTTTCGTCCGTCCGCTTGGGCGAACTTCTCGAAAGCGACCTTGACCGGCGCGCCGACGACCTGCGGGTCGGTACCCTTCTCCGTCGCGACACGGGCGACCTTGTAGCCGCCGCCGAGGTTGAGGGTATGCACAGTGGGGAAGCGGCTGACGAGCGCGAGGCTCGCCGTGGAGACTTCCTGCCAAACGACCGGGTCGCTGCCGGAGCCGATATGGGTATGGATGCGGACGACCTTCAGGCCGTACTGCTTCACGATGGCTTGGGCCTGATCCGCCCACTCATGCCAAATACCGAAAGAGGAGTCCGGACCGCCGACGTTGGTCTTACCGGTACCGCCCGAGCCCCGGCCCGGGTTGAAGCGAAGGCCAACTTCTTGGCCGGGGAGGGCCTTGCCGATCCGTTCGAGCTGCAGGAGGGAGCAGGCGTTCACGTGCACTCCCTTACTTAGAAGAGAGGGGAAGTCGTCCGGGAGCTCCTGGGAGGAGAGCGAGAGGCGGTCGGCCGAGACGCCGGCGAGCATGGCGCGGCGGACTTCCCAGCCTGAGCTGGCATCGAAATGCAGGCCCTTGTTTGCAAAGACCTTCAGGACCGAGGCATTCGGGCAGGCCTTCATGGCGAAACGGACCGTCACGCCGTAGGCGTTCGGAAAGCCCAGCATGGCGTCAGCCTGGGTCTCGAGGGTGGCCTGATCATAGACAAAGCAGGGGGTGCCATGGGCCGCGGCGATCTGGCGGGCCGAATCAGGAAGAAGGAAGCGATGATTTTCCACGGGAGTGTCTCGGGCGGACTGTGTCAGGCCCGCCCTTCCCTTCCAGCCTTTTTGCGGACGTATGACACCGCTTGCCTCCTCTCCCCTCGCCCCTTGGGATGACCTCGGCTCACGCCATCCTATGTCCGCCTCCGAGACCATCGTCGCCGCCGCGACACCCGCCGGCCGCTCGGCCTTGGCGATTGTGCGCGTGGACGGCCCGCTGGCGTCGGCCATCGCGACCGCCGCCCTCGCCCGCAAGACCCCGCTCTCGGAGAAGACTTCGACGCTCGGCATCTGGCGTAACCAGGATGGTGAAGGCATCGACCAGGTCGTCGCGGTGCTCTGGCATGCCGGCCGCTCTTTCACTGGTAACGACTCGCTCGAGATCACCTGCCACGGCAACCCGCTGCTCGTGCGCCGGATCACCGAGGATTGCCTCGCGCGCGGCGGCCGGATCGCCGAACCCGGCGAGTTCACGCGCCGCGCCTACCTCGCGGGTCGCATCGACCTCACGCAGGCCGAGGCGGTGGCCGACCTGATTCACGCCAGCTCCGAGCGCGCGCTCGCCTCCGCCCGCCGCATGCTCGCTGGCGAACTCGGTCGACACGTGGCCCGCTGGTCCGACCGCACGCTGCAAATCCTCGCCGAGCTCGAGGCCCACATCGATTTCCCCGAGGAAGACCTGCCGCCCGAAGACCCGCGTGGGCCTGCGGCCCGCTTGATTGAAATTGCGTCAGAACTTTCTGGATACGCTCGCACCGCGAAGCATGACGGCGCCCTGCGTGCGGGCTTGCGCGTCGCCGTCGTCGGCGCACCCAATGCCGGTAAGTCGAGCCTACTGAACGCGCTCGCCGGCACCGACCGCGCGATTGTGAGCCCTGAGGCTGGGACCACGCGCGATTACCTCGAAGCCCCCGTTGCAGGTCTGCCACTCGCCGTCACGGCGATCGACACCGCCGGTTTGCGCGACGGCGGTTCGACGCTCGAGAACCTCGGCATGGCCCGCTCGCTCGAGCAGGCGCGCGGCGCCCATCTCCTTCTTCTCGTCGTCGATGCTTCGACGGAGCCCCCTGCCCTGCCCGCGGATCTCGTCGCGCTGCTCGACCCCGCGCGCACGCTCATTGTCGCCAACAAGTCGGACCTGACCGCGCATCGCGCGCAGAAAGATTTCCTCCCGCACATTGCGAAGCTTTCCGCCTGCCTCTTGGACGGACGTGACGCCGAAGCCCTCCGCGCCAAGCTCGGCGACTTCCTCATCGCCAAAGAGATCGCCCCAGGGGCCGAAGACCTGGTGGTCAGCGTCCGCCACGCCGAGGCCTTGGCCCGGGCGGCGACCGCCCTTTCCGAAGCCGCTGGCCATCTTAAGTCCCCCATCCAGACCGAGCTCGCGGCCGCCCAAGGTCGGGTCGCCCTGGACGCCCTCGGGGAAATCGTCGGTCGGATCGATAATGAGCGTATGCTGGACAAGCTCTTTGCTTCCTTCTGCATAGGTAAGTGATTCCCTCCGGTGAGGGAGCGCCTATGCGACCTCA
>CAIVYX010000041.1 GCA_903910245.1 uncultured Opitutia bacterium
CGCGCCTCTTCAGCCGCCTGACCTACGACGGTCAACAGCATGAGCACGAACAGGGGCAGTCGCTTCATCCGCCCACCTTACTCAACCCCGCCCCTCCCGCAACCCTGAGGTAGGGACAGCACTACGTGCTGTCCTAATGGCCTCTGCCTTAGGTAGGGTCGGGACCGCGTCACGACATAGCCTGCATCTTAGGTAGGGCTGACCACCCTTGGTCAGCCGCGGTTGAGCGAGGGCGCTCAACCCTACCCAAGACAGAGGACACCCCAGCCAATCATCCGGTCTCCGGTTTCCCTTTGAGTGCTGCATCCTTCTTGTCCTCCGGGCCTCCGGGCCTCTGTGCCTCTAGTTTACGCCCCCTCGCAGGCTCCGCCCTGCGCCGCCCTCACATAACCCACCACATGCATCATACCCAGGACATCCTGGCGGTTATACTCGATGAGGTTGGTCCAATCACGGCGGGCTTCGTTGGTCAGTTCAAGATGCACACCGTCGCGCTTGGCGAGCAGCTTGCGCATCCGGCCGAGGATGGAGCCCGGCTGCACATCGAGCAGGTATCTCTTATAAGGATAGCCCACCGCGGGCTGAATCAGGAAATCCTTCAGGCCGGGATTGCGATGCTCCCCCGCCGTACGACATGCCTCGGCGTAGATCGCTGGGCGGTTATTCTTAAACCACTTCGCCGCGTTAGCGTTCAGGTAGTGCTCCTTGATCCATTCGGAGTGCTCCGGACAAGACTCCATCAGGAGATCGCGTTCGGGGATACTGTAGCCAGCGATCAGACTCTCTGATGCCATCGCCACGCGGATGATTTCTGCGGCCAACTGAGTCCACGGCTGGAACTCCAGTCCGCGAGCTTTGGCTGACGCGGCCAGGATTGCATCGTGGGCATAGGTCTTCAATCCCTCCGCCCAATGCACTGACGTCAGCGCCGGCTCGGCGTCGGCTTTGCGCTTCTCGACGTCGAGCCAGATGACCGAACGGGTGTTATTAAGGAAGGCGGAGGATTGCAGGGTATAGCGGGGCATGAGGTCGCCAGTATACACCGACTTTCCGAAAATACCCCTCCACCCACCCCCGCCCCTCCGCATTCCCCTACGGGGAAGATTTCTGATATTAGCACTGGACGCCTCCTCGCCCGCCCCCTGTCAACGTGTCCCCTCGCGGCTCCGCCGCGCTCAGAACCTCCAGCGCGAACCGAGGCTGATCAGGAGGCCCGGGGCGAGGTCGTATTCGCTTTCGACGCCGCCGACTTCGCGACGAGCCTGCGCACGGAAGGCCCAGCCGAGGGTGAGCTCGTCGATACGGCCATCGGCGTTACGACGCAGGCCGAAGAGCGCCGCGACGCGTTCGCTCTCATAATCCTGACGCTGACCCGCGAGGTCCGCGAGGCGCGCTTCTTCCTGCTGGAAGGCGAGGGTCAGCGAGGCGCGCCAGGCTTCGTCGAGCTTGCGCTCGAGCACGAGGGACTTGCGGCCGGTGCCCAGCGACCAATCCGGGGCGAACTGCCAGCGGAAGGTGGGCACGACGAGTACCATGGGCGAACGGACGGCACGGGTCTCGGCGAGGAAGAGGTAACCGAGCGTGAAGGTCTCCGAGCGACGCCAGTCCGCGCCGTAGAGCGCCTGGACGGTGAGAGCGTTGCCCAGCGAGACGCCTTCCGCGGCGTCGCCATTGACCTGCAGGACCGCGTAGCGGGAACGACCGGCCTCGGTGGAAGCGTAGCCGCTGAGATTAAGCGACGCGCCACGGATCAGAGCGAAGTCGACCGGAGCGGCCGTCCAATCATGTCGGGTCTGCGCGTAGCGGAAGCCCCAGTCGTATTGCCAGGAGCCCGACTTCAGCAGCGGGAAATTACCCGTCACTTCGAAACCCGTCGCACGATCCTCGGCCTTACCGCTCCCGGAAGCCGAAGCGGAGGTCAGGCGGACGCCCACACCTTCGAAGCCGGCCCGAGGGCGAGGCGCTTCGGCCCAAAGAGCGGCACCAACAAGGAGAGGCAGAAGGCGGGAGAACATGCCCTGTATCATCCTGATTCCCCGGGTATGTCAAATAGGGTCGGCGAGCGCGTCCGCTGCATCGTGGTAGGGTCGAGCATCCCTGCTCGACCGCGGCCGACCAAGGATGGTCGGCCCTACCCATACGGTCGCGACGCCGTCGCGCCCCTACCCTGCTTCGAAGCAGATCCCCATGCCAGCATGTCCCCAGCTGTCTTCCTTGCCAACTGGCCAACGGGTCAACCGGTCAACTATGCATCGATCTGGTCCA
>CAIVYX010000042.1 GCA_903910245.1 uncultured Opitutia bacterium
ATGTCTTCTCCCCTCATTGGCAACCTTCTCGTCGCGCAGAGCGGCGGTCCGACCCCCGTCATCAACGCTAGCCTCGCCGGGGTGATCTCGGAAGCCCTCAAGCATGAGGACGAAATCGTCGAAATCTACGGCGGACTCAACGGCATCCAGGGCATTCTGAACGAAGAGCTCGTCGACCTCGCTGCCGAGTCCCAGCAGACCCTCCGTGCCCTCCGTCACACCCCCGGCGCCGCTCTCGGCACCTGCCGCTACAAGGTGAAGAAGGCCGAAGACTTCGACCGCATCCTGCAGGTCTTCGAAGCTCACAACATTCGCTACTTCCACTACATCGGTGGCAACGACTCCCAGGACACCGCCGCCAAGATCGACGCCCTCGCCAAGGAGCGCGGTTACGAACTCCGCGTCGTCGGCGTGCCCAAGACAATCGATAACGACCTCCCGCTCACCGACCACTGCCCCGGCTTCGGCTCCGTTGCTAAGCACATTGGCGTGACCATTCGTGAGACCGCTCTCGATAACGCCGCTATGGGCCAGAACGACTTCGTCTCCATTCTCGAAGTCATGGGACGCAATGCCGGCTGGATCGCCGCCTCGTCCGTCCTCGCGCAGCGCCGCGACAAGGGCGAAGACAAGTCCGTCAAGAATACCCACTATAATAACACCGCGCCGCACATCGTGCTGCTCCCGGAAGTCGCCTTCAATGCCGACAACTTCATCCGTCGCGTCGAAGAAGTTCTCAAGGCCAACGGTCACTGCTTCGTCGTGGTTTCCGAAGGCGTCCAGGACGCTACGGGCAACTACCTCGGTGCCGACACCTCCAGTACCGACGCTTTCGGCCACGCCGTCCTCGGCGGCGCCGGCGAATACCTCCGTACGCTCGTCGAGTCTCGCTTCGATGGCGTGAAGGCCCGCTCCTCCAAGCTCGGTATCACTCAGCGTGCCGCTTCGCACAACGCTTCGAAGACCGACGTCGATGAAGCCGAGCTCTGCGGTGGCGCCGCCGTCAAGGCCGCCCTCGAAGGCGAATCCGGTAAGATGGTCATCCTGACCCGCTCCGAAAAGGAGAACTACGCCGTCCAGACCATGCTCGCCCCGCTCGACCAGATTGCCAACGGCGTGAAGGTCTTCCCGGAAAAATGGATCGGCGAAGACAAGATGTCCATCCACCCGGACTTCGTGCGCTACGCTCTCCCCCTTATTCAGGGTGAAATGCAACTACCTTTTGATCAGGGACTTCCGAAATACGCTCAGCTCTCCGCGATCGCCGTCCAGCGCCGCCTCGAGAAGTACGTTACGGCCTGAACGCGTTCGGGTTACGAGGTAATGACCCCCTTTCGGGGGTCTTTTCTTTTAAAGGGGTTGCCTCGGTTATGGCGGGGTCTAGTTTTCCTTTCCCCACCCGTCACCATGAAATCTTTTATTAAGTACTTGGGCATAGTAGCCTTTGCGCTCCTGCCTATTCTTTCTTCCGCCGCTCTGCAGGTCGGCAAGGTTCAGGTCGGCAAGGTCAGTGGCACCGTCACCCTCATCGACGGCAAGGCCCAGCGTAAGCCTCTCGCGAACGGTGCGACCTTCCAGGAAGGGTCGCTCGTCGAGACCGGCGTCAATTCCACCGCCGAACTCGTGTTCTCCAACGGCGCTTCCGTCGTCCTCACGCCGAACACCCTGATCGAGCTGCGCACTTTCCGCCAGGTGCCTTCCGCCGACATCACTGATCCGTATCGCCAGATCGAGAAAGACCCGAGCCCCTCCGTCACCGAGCTCGAAGTGCCGCGCGGCAAGATTATCGGCGAAGTCCGCAAGCTGAACGCCCTTTCCACTTTCACCGTTAAGACGCCGGCCGGTCTTGTCCGCATCCGCGGTACGGTCTTCACTGTCGAGTATCGCGTCGGCCCCGATGGTATCGGACGCATCGTCGTCGACTGCGTCCGCGGTTCCGTTGAAACCACCGTCTTCAGCTCCAATGCCGGTCCGGTCACCGTCGAGCCTGGCATGCAGGCCTCCAGCTCCGTCGCCTCCGCTGCCCTCATCGCCATCCTCACCAAGGCTTCTGTCGCCGCTCCCGGTGCGCCCCAGCCCGCCGCTCTTTCTGCCGCCACGCTGGCCGTGCTCTCCAAGCCAATCCAGATCATGGTCTACCCGATCCCGGCTGAAGACATGGCGGCGATTGCCGCCCTCCTCGGTGCGAACTCCACGCTTCCCGTCGAAGTCGCCACGACCATCAACGCGATGGCCCAGACCATGCCGACCCGCACGCAGATGTTCCCTAATGGTGCTGGCGGCGCCCCGAACAAGGCCTTCGTCAAGGTAATCACCGATCAGGTGACGGACACCGTCGTCAAGGTAGATAAGACCGGCGCACCAATTGGACCGGTGACCACCACCACCGGTGGAAGCTCGACCCTCGACGAGACCCTTAAGAAGATCACCGATAACGTCGAGCGCACCGTCGAGCAGAAGCAGATCAACCCCAGCGGCGTCTAAGACCTTCTCTTCCTTTGGAAAGGCCCGGCTGATGCCGGGCCTTTTTATTCGCAGAGGGTTTCTCCGCTCGCTTTGAGCCTTTCGGCGGGCATCTTGAGAACGCATGCCGATCGCCGGTAAATTCATCACGTTCGAAGGAGGGGAAGGCGCGGGAAAGTCCACGCAGCTAACCCGTCTGGCGGATCGTCTCCGTGCTTCCGGTGAGGGGGTACTGAGCCTCCGTGAGCCCGGCGGTACGCCCTTTGGCGAGAAGATGCGGGATGTCCTCAAGCACCCCGGCTCCGTCATCCAGCCGGCCGCTGAGGCCCTCCTGTTCGCGGCCTGCCGCGCGCAGCTCGTCGCCGAGGTCATTGCACCGGCCCTCGCTTCTGGCCAGGTCGTGCTCTGCGATCGTTTTATCGACTCCACGGTCGCCTATCAGTCGGGCGGCCGCGGCCTCGACCGCGCGCTGATCGAATCCGCCAACCGTCTCGCCTGCGGGGCCGTCCGCCCGGACCTGACCGTCCTGCTCGACCTCGACTCCTCCCGCGGCCTCGGCCGTGCCTCGGTGCGTGATCATGGCCAAGCCGACCGGTTCGAGGTCCTCGGCGCCGATTTCCACCGAAAGGTGCGCGACCTTTACCACACGCTCGCGCAGGAGGAGCCCGGGCGTTTTTTCGTGGTCGACGCCACCCGCCCGCCCGAAGCCCTCGAAGAGGAGATCTGGCATGAAATCACCCGCCGCTTCCGCTGACCTCTCGGACCTTCCGGTTCTTAAGGTGCTCGCCCGTGCCCGCGCCGAGGGCCGTATGCCGCACGCCGTCCTGCTCACCGGTGCCGATGGCGCCGTGCTGGCCCGTGCCGCTGAACAGCTCGCCGCGCTGCATCTCGGCGATGCCGATCCGCTGGGCCATCCGGATTGCCGCGTGCTGCGCCCGGCGAAGAAATCGCGGCGCATCACCATCGACAATACCCTCGAGATCGTCGCTGCCTTGCGCCTCACTTCGCTGTCGCCGCACCGCGTCGTGATTGTCAATGAGCCCGACCGCTTCCAGTCCGAGTCCGCCAATGCCTTCTTGAAGACGCTCGAGGAGCCGCCGCCCGGCACGCTCATCATCCTCCAGACGGCCAATTATTACCGCGTCCTCCCGACGATCCTCAGCCGCTGTCTACGCTTCCATGTCGCCGGTGACGCGCCGGTACTGGCTGACCCTTCTTGGTCTGACTGGCTGCGGGAGATGGAGAAACTACTCGCTCGTATGGTGAAGGGTCCGGCTTCGCCCACGGCTCGAGTCTCCGAAGTCTTCATTCCGCTCTACGCCCTGTGCGCCCGCTTCGAGGTGCTATTGGAACTCTTCGTCGACGAAGCGCTGAAGGCTGCGCCGCCGCCCCCGCCGACCGACGAGGACGAGGATGACGCCGAACTCGCTTACGAGGAGTCCGTCCGCCGTGGCGTGCGCGCCCGCATGCTCGTCTCGGTTGAAGAAAAGCTCCGGCTGATTGGCCGGACCCACCTCGGCTGCGCCGAACAGGTTGCGCAGTCGGTCGGCTACCTCGAGGACGCCCGCCATCGTATGGAGCTCAACTACCAGGTCGTGGCCGCCTTTGAGCAGTTCCTGCTACGCACCTTGCGCGCCTTCGCCCTACGCCCCCGCACGGCGTAACTTCACCCCTGCACCGGAGTTATATTAAAGAGATGTCCCAGGAAGAGCCCATGCTCCCCGACGACGAGGACGACAAGCGGCTGATGGCGTTGGTCGCCGAAGGCGACGACGACGCGCTCCGGTTGCTCGTCCATCGGCATCATGCGCGCTTGGTCGGCTACTTGCGCGGCGAGGTCGGCTCCCAAGCCACCGCCGAAGAGCTGGCGATGGAGGTCTTCATCCGACTGCACCGCGCGGCTTCCCGCTGGCGTCCCGAGGCGAAGCTGAGCACCTACCTGATTCATATCGCCCACAACCTAGTGCTCAACGAGTGGCGCCGCCGCGGCCGCAAGCCCACGACCGCCCTGGAATTTGCGGCCGAGCCCGGCGATTCTTCTCAGCAATCCGCCCGGCGCGTGGCCGAACTCGATGAAGCCTTTCAGCGGGCAATCGCCCAGCTGCCCCCCGAGCAACGCACCGCTATCCTCCTGGTCGTCCAGCAGGAGCTGCCCTATGAGGATATCGCCGAGATCATGGGCGTGCCGGTCTCTTCGGTGAAGACCTGGATCCACCGCGCCCGGAGCCGCCTGCGCGAGCTCCTGAAAGACTTCTATGGAAACCAATGAACCTTGCAACTTGCCGCCTCCGGCGGTGTTTCACCCTATGAACTGAGCCATGGATAATCCTCACCACAAGACCTTCGACCAAGAACTCGCCGCTTCGCTCAGCCGTGGCCGTTTCGTCGCCGTCACCGGTTTCGCCGACCGCGTCGTCGGGGCCATCCGCACCGACCGTCGTCGTCGTGTCGTAATCCGCTGGAGCTCCATCGCCACGGCGGCCGCCGCCTGCCTCGTTGCTGTCCTTACCTTGTCCGCTCCTTCCGAGGAAGCGCTCAACCGCCAGACGTTCGCCCTCGTCGCCCACGATGAGTCGGCCCAGTTCGCTGACCTGCTGGGCGCCTCCGCCGACCTATCGCTCCTTTCGCCTGCGGTGGAGAAGTCCAGCGTAGCCGAGGTGCTGAACGCCCCCGGCTCCTGATCCGATGAAGAAGTTTTCCCTTCTCTTGGCTCTCGTCTTGGCGGCCGCCGCTACCTTTGCCCAGCAGGCTTCCGGACGTTCGCCCGAATCCGAGCCGACCGCCGAGGAAATCCAGACCATCCGCAAGATCCTCGAGCTCCCGCCCGAGCGTCTCACCCGCATGCGTTCGGCGATCGAGAAGATGGAGCGCATGTCGCCCGAGTCTCGCCGTGATTTCGCCGCCAATCTCGCCAAGTACGAGACCGCTACGCCCGAGGAGCGCCATAAGATTATGAAGGAGATGCGTGAACGTGGTAGCATGGGCGCCCGCGTACTCGAGCATCACTTCAAGACGCTGACGCCCGTCGAGGCACAGGCTGAACGCGCCCGCATTCAGGCCCTCACGCCGGAACAGCGCATGGAATTCATTCACAAGCTTTCCGAGAAATACGGTCCCGAGGTCGCCAAGGAAAAAGGCAAGCCAGCCGACGCCAAGGATGCCGAGAAGGCTGAGAAGAAGCGTCGCAAGCTCGCCGAAGGCGAAGCCCCGGCGGCGCCGACCGTCGCTCCCAAGCAGTAAGGCTTACTCGCCAAGTTTCTTGAACGGGAGCTGGCCGTGCTTCCAGCGGTCGTGCGCCCAGAGCCAGTTCGCGCAGGCGTCATCGCCGGAGCGTAGCTTCCGCTCGAGCCAGGCGTTTGATTCGATCGTCAGGCCGATGGAATCCGTCGCATGCAGGGCCTCCATGCTTAAGCGACAACGCCAAAAGTCGGTACGTTCCGCCCAGAAGATGCGGCTCGGGCACTTAAAGCGCTGCGCGATGATGCCGGGAAGTTCGGTGACCGCGCAAGGCGAGCCCAGGAACTGCCAGATGGAACCGCTCTGGGTCGTCTGGTCGAAGAGGATCACGGTGGCATGCCCCTCGCGGACGGCCTTCATCGCGCACGCAAAGCCTTCGCGGCGCGAGGCTAGTTTCATGCCGAAGCGCTCGCGGGCTTCCTTGACCCAAGTTTCGGCTGCAGGCTGGTCGAGTGGGCGGTAGACGGCGACCCATTCGCGCTTCGCCAGTTCGGGGCTCAGGAGGGGGGCAGCGGTCATCATCTCCATCAGGGCCAAGTGGGGCACGAAGAATACCGCGCCAGTGCCCTTGGGTGGCAGGCCGTGTTCAGCGCTTAGCACGCTTTCGTCCACGATGGTACGGTCGCGAATTTCGGCCTCCGACATCAAGGGCGAGGCAATCGAGAAGAGGCCCATCTCCACCGTGCGGCGGCAGGAGGTGCGGCCGATGCGGCGGATCCAATCGGCATCCTTATCGGGGAAAGCTTTCGCGAGGTTACGGCGGATCACCTTGCCGCGGAGGAGCCAGAGGACCTGTCCGAGTAGCGCGGCGTTGAGCCGGGCGAACGCTTCGGGCAGGCGGGCCAGCAGCCAGGCGTAGGTAACGATTAGCGGCCGCATCGGGTAAGCGTTCAGCAGCGGCCTTCCTGCTTGAGCAGGTCGCCAATTTCGGGGACGAGGATGTTGCGGCGCCCCAGTTCATCGCGCGCGAAATACTTGTCCACCTGGCGGACCAGGTCGAACGGTTCGTCGGGCAAGTTATCCTCGTCGAACTCCATTTCATCGACGGCGTCGATGTCGTCGAAGATGTGGGACAGGCGCAATGGCTCGCCGTCGATGACGGCGGGCGGGTTGGCGATGGCGCCGATTTTTGTGAGGTTGAAGAAGAGGCAGGGATAGAATTCCTTCTCGTACGGCTCGAGGAACTTGGTGACCCACTGACCAGGGACTTCCCAGCGGCGGTTGATGATGACCGCGTCGGAGAAGTGTACGCATGTGCGGTACCACTCCTCGATAGCCTTGTGCTTCATCGTCAGAGGGCAGTCGACGACGGTGATAATGCGCGCGACGCGCCAGACAGCGTCGGGCATCATCGGGCGGATGGTGCGGTGGAGCGCCTCCATCTGATCGATCATGTGCAGGGAGCCGTTGGACACCAGGATGGCGGCGTCTTCGTCGCCAGGCGCGGGCAGGATGGCTTGTCCGCCCTTAAATTCCCATTGGTCGGGGGCGACGCCGCCTTCCCGGGCTTCGCGGAGGATGCGGATCTTGCGGCCTTCGGGCCAAGCGTTCGCGGCCAACTCGCGCACCGTGTCGGCCCGGCCAGCGCCCGTGGGTCCGAGGATGATGATAATGGGGGTCATGCCTTACGTCCGCAGCGGCCAAAGGGGGCGTTCTGTCCGCGGTCGCGGATCCAGTGATCCACGGCCACTAAGGCGGCCATGGCTTCGACGATGGGCACGGCGCGCGGGAGCACGCAAGGGTCGTGGCGGCCTTTGGCACTGAGCTCGGTGGCCTTGCCGTCGGGTCGGACCGTCTTCTGCGGCTTGAGCACCGTAGCGGTGGGCTTGAAGGCGATACGGAAGATCACGTCTTCGCCGTTGGTGATGCCGCCCTGCGTGCCGCCAGAGCGGTTGGTCGCGGTGCGGATGCGGCCGCCCTTGCGGATGAACTCATCGTTGTGCGTGCTGCCGCGCAGCACAGTGCCGGCGAAGCCGCTGCCGATTTCGAACCCCTTGGTCGCGGGCAGCGAAAGCATGGCCTTGGCGAGGTCGGCCTCGAAGCGGTCGAAGACCGGTGAGCCGAGTCCGGCGGGAAGGTTCTCGATGACGCAGCAGATCACACCCCCGACGGAATCGCCGTCGGCGCGCGCTGCGCGGATGAGCGCGTCGATCTTGGCGGCGGTGGCGGGATGCGGGCAACGCGTCGGCGTGGCCTCCACCTGCTTCAACGTCGGTGCCTTGGCCGCGGCGGGCATGCGCACGTCGCCGACACTCTCGACCCACGCGATAATGCGGGCGCCGCAGGCGTGCTTGAGCACTGTCTTGGCGACGGCTCCGGCGGCGACGCGCGCCGCAGTCTCACGAGCGGACGAACGACCACCGCCTTCGACGGCACGGATACCATACTTGGCGTCGTAGGTGAAGTCAGCGTGCGATGGACGATAGGCAGCCTTCATCTCGGCGTAGGCCTGCGGGCGCTGGTCGACGTTGCGGATGATGATGGCGATGGGTGAGCCAAGCGTGAGGCCGTCATGCGAGATGCCCGAGAGGATTTCTGGTACGTCCGCTTCCTTGCGCTGCGTAGTCAGGGCGCTCTGGCCGGGGCGGCGACGGTCGAGCTCGCTGCGCAGGAAGGCGGCGTCGAACGGTACGCGAGGAGGGCAGCCATCGATGATGACGCCGAGGGCGGGCCCGTGGCTTTCGCCGAAGGTGGTGATGCGGAAACTGTGTCCGTGGATGTTGCCCATTGGGAAAGTGGTTAAAAAAGAACGCCGCCTAGCCAGGTGGCTGGGCGGCGTCCGTTTGGCGGTTCCGCCCCGGCGTTTAGCGCAGGTTCGAAGTGATCTTGGAGACGATCTTCTGGCTCTCTGGGAGGTTGCCGAAGAAACCGTACTTGACCTTCACCTGGGTGAAGACGGCCTTGGTGACTTCGTCTTCGGCCTTCTCGATGGTGATCTTGATTTCAAGGTC
>CAIVYX010000043.1 GCA_903910245.1 uncultured Opitutia bacterium
CGACGACGTCCAACCGACCAAGGAAGGACTCGAGTTCTTCGAGAAGAACGTGCGCCCGATCCTCAGCGATCGCTGCTACGAGTGCCACTCCGCCAGCAAGAATTCCTCGAAGGGCGGCCTCATCCTCGATTCCCGCGACGGTGCCTTCAAGGGCGGTGACGAAGGTCCTTCGGTTATCCCGGGCGATCTCGAGAAGTCTCTCCTGATTAAGGCCGTCCGTTACACCGATCCCGAATTCGCGATGCCCCCGAAGAAGACGGGCGGCAAACTGCCTGATGACAAAATCGCCATTCTCGAAGAGTGGGTGAAGATGGGTGCACCGATGCCTTCCGGCGGCGCCGCCAAGCTCACCGGTCTCACGGGCAAGGCTCGCGATCACTGGGCCTTCCAGCCTGTCACCAAGCCGACTGTCCCCGAAGTAAAGAACCGCGCCTGGGTCAAGACGCCCATCGATGCGTTCGTCCTCGCCAAGCTTGAAGAGAAGGGCCTCCAGCCCAATCCGGCCGCCAATCCCGAGGCGTTCCTCCGTCGTGTTTCCTATGATCTGATCGGCCTTCCGCCCACTTCCGAGCAGGTCGACTTCTTCGAGAAGGCAATCCAAGCCGCGCAGGTCGCTGACACGATGGCGCTTCGCTCCGGCAAGCCCGCCGTCGCCGTCGAAGCCGTCTACGCCAAGCAGATCGACACCCTCCTCGCTTCGCCCCACTATGGTGAACGCTGGGCCCGTCACTGGCTCGACACCGCTCGCTACTCCGATACCCGCGGCCTGCAGGTCGACCAGGGTGACAGCCTCTTCAAGGACTACCGCTTCGCCTACGCCTGGACCTATCGCGATTACGTCATCAACGCGATGAACGAAGACAAGCCGTACAACAACTTCATCGTCGAGCAGATCGCCGCCGACCGCATCCCGGGCATCTCGCCTGACGATCCTCGCCTCGCCGCGCTCGGCTTCCTCACCGTTGGCAAGCGCTTCGACGACCCGAACGACATCATCGACGAGCGCATCGACACCACCACCAAGGCCTTCCTCGGACTCACCGTGTCCTGTGCCCGTTGTCACGACCACAAGTTCGACCCAATCCCGATCAAGGACTACTATTCCCTGCACGGCATCTTCGCCTCGACCGTCGAGCCGCTGCATCACCCGACGATCGCCGCCACCTCGAAGACCGCCGCCGCTGCGCGCACCGACTTCACCAAGCGCCTCGGCCAGCTCCAGGATGAGCAGGTCGCCGGTTTCTTCCGTTACATGCGCGAGACCCGCGCTCGTTACGACAAGGAGATGGCCGGTCGCCTCATGATCGCCAGCGTCCGCGGCGGTTCCTCCGAAGCCGGAGAGTTCTCCGATCGCTATAAGATCAGCCTCCAGGAAGACACCGATTTCGCCGCGATGCGGATCCAGAAGGATTCGCCGATCACCGGCCCGTTCTACGCCGCCGCCCAGGTGCCCGTCGTCTACTTCGCCGAGCGCGCCCCGATCGCAATCCAAGAAGCGATCAGCGACACCGATCATCCGGTCAACCCGATCATCGCCGCCGCCCTCCGTGGCCTGAAGCCGAAGTCGCTCCATGACGTCGCCGCCGCCTACCAGAAGGCGTACAACGAGAACAAGACCGCGATCCTCGCTCACCTCGCCCTTCTCGCCAAACCCGGTGAAGACTGGAAGAAGACCTCACCGGCAATCGCCGAGATGACCGGCTACCCTTGGGCCATTCCGAGCTACGACGAGGTCTTCGACAACGAAGACATGATCTCGCTCTTCAGCACGCGTAAGTTCTGCGCCGACTGGCAGAACCGTCCCATCTACGGCGGCATCGGCAACCGCGAGCCCGTCGCCTATTTCCGTCACACCCGAATCAATGAGCTCCGTCTCTCTCACCCCGGCGCCCCCGGCGAGGCGATGGTCGTGCAGGATTCCGAAGCCCCGAAGGACAGCTATGTCTTCAAGCGTGGCGACAAGAACAACAAGGGTGAAATCGTCCCCCGCCAGTTCCTCGATATCCTCTCCAAGGGAGAGCGTCGTCCGTACGTCGATGGCAGCGGTCGCTACGAGTTCGCCCAGTCCATTGCCACCAAGGATAACCCGATGACCGCCCGCGTGGCCGTCAATCGCACCTGGATGAAGCACTTCATCGAAGGCTTCGTCGCCTCGGTAGACGACCTTGGCAACATGTCGGAGAAGCCCTCGCACCCTGAGCTCCTTGATTTCCTCGCCGTCGAGTTCATGGAGAACGGTTGGACGATGAAGCGCCTCCATCGCATGATCGTGATGAGCAACGTCTATCGCCTGGATTCCGACCCGACCGCCAATCCGCTCGTGCAAAAGAAGGGACTCATCGATCCGCTCAAGGTCGACGCCGGTAATCGCCTGCTCTGGCGGGGAAATCTCCGTCGCCTCGACTTCGAGTCCATCC
>CAIVYX010000044.1 GCA_903910245.1 uncultured Opitutia bacterium
AGGCACATCCCGCAATGCATGCACTGCTGGAGGATCGAGTAATCGAGGAGCTTGAGCGAAGGCTTCATCCCTCAGTCGAAGATCTTGCCGGGGTTGAGCAGATTGCGCGGATCCCAGGCACGCTTAATCTCGCGCATGAGGTCGTGGCTGTTCTCGCCGACCTGACGTCGAAGCCAGGCTTTCTTGGCGAGCCCCACGCCGTGTTCGCCGGTGATTGTGCCGCCGAGGGCGAGCGTCTTCGTCACGATATCCTCGAGGGCTTCATGGACGCGGGCCATCTCCTCGGTATTTCGCTCGTCGGTCAGGAAAGTCGGGTGCAGGTTACCGTCGCCCATGTGGCCGAAGGTGCCGACGAGGAGTTTGTGCTTCTTCGCGACCTCGGCGACGAAGGCGACCATCTCGGCCAGCTTGTCGCGCGGGACGGTGACGTCCTCTAGGATTGTAGTCGGGCGGACGCGGGCGAGGGCGGAGAAGGCGGAGCGGCGGGCGGAGGCGAGTTGCAGGGCTTCGGCGTCATCGCGGGCCACACGGACGTCACGGGCGCCACGGGCGCGGGCCAGGGTCAGCATCTGTTCGGCTTCTTCGGCGACCGCGGCCGGATGTCCGTCGGTCTCCATGAGCAGGAGCGCCTCGCAATCGCGCGGCAGGCCGATCTTGGCGTAGTCCTCGACGCACCCGATGGTCATGCGGTCAAGGAACTCCAAGGTGCAGGGGATAATCTTCGCCGCGATGATGTCAGACACCGTCTGAGCGGCATCTTCCATACGATCGTAGCTCGCCAGCATCGTGCGGCGGGCGGCGGGGCGGGGGAGGACCTTGAGGAGGACCTCAGTGATGATGCCGAGCGTGCCTTCCGAGCCGATGAAGAGGTCCTTCATCGAGTAGCCCGCGACATCCTTCACGCAGGCGTTGCCGAAATGGGCGATGCGTCCGTCGGGCAATACGACCTCGAGTCCCATCACGTAATCACGGGTCACGCCGTATTTGAGACCGCGCAGGCCGCCGGAGTTTTCGGCGACGTTGCCACCGATGGTGCTGATCTTCATCGAGCCTGGGTCGGGCGGATAGAAGAGACCGTGCTTGTTCGCTGCGGCGTCGATGGCGGCCGTGATCGCGCCGCACTGCGCGCGGACGGTGAGATTGGCGGCGTCGACCGAGAGAATTTTATCTAGGCGAGTCAGACACAGGACAATGCAGCCCGCAGAGGGTACGCTGCCGCCGCTGAGTCCGGTGCCGGATCCACGGGTGACGATTGCGAGGCCGCGAGCGGCCGCGAGCTTCACCACCTCGGAGATTTCTTGAGTCGATCCGGGCAGCACGACGACGCCGACCGGACCTTTGAGGGCGGCCGTGCCGTCGAAGCCGTAGGGAATCGTGTCCTCCGGCGACGTCAGTACGAACTCAGCGCCGACGATTTCACGTAGGCGGCTGAGCACGGCTGGGTCAGGGGAGGACACGGAACTCAGATGAGCTTCAGGGCTTCGTCGACCGACGCGTTGCGGTGCACCATCGCCATCAGCGCCTGCGTGATGCCACGCGGGTTCGGGTGCTGGATCACATTACGACCGTAGACGATGCCCGAGGCGCC
>CAIVYX010000045.1 GCA_903910245.1 uncultured Opitutia bacterium
CCCCCCCCCCCCCCCCCCCCCCCCCCCCCCCCCCCCCCCCCCCCCCCCCCCCCCCCCCGCAGAGGCCTCGCTCAAAGGGAAACCGGAGACCGGGATGGATGCTGCGGGCATTGGGTAGGGCGGGGCTCTCCGAGCCCGCCGTTGAGCCGATCGAGATGCGCACGCGTGGAAGCGAACGGACGGCTCGGAGAGCCGTCCCTACCCGCGCGGCGGCGTAAGACGCCCTTAGAACCGGAAGCTGGAGCTGACTTCGAAGACGGCGGCGACGATCGCGAAGGCGATGAAGGCGACGAACGAGAAGGCGGCGACGAGAACCGAGGCCGAAATCGTCTGCGAGATGGTACCGAGCCAGCGATCGAGCTCGGCGCGATACGAACGCGAGATGTCGCGGAGGCCCGGCGCCAGGTTGCCGGTCTGTTCAGCGACGGCGACGCGGTCGAGGAGGAGGCGCGGGAAGTAACCCGTCCGGCCGAGCGCCTTGGAGAGGCTGTCGCCTTCAAGGACGCGGTCGGTGGCTTCACGGAGCTGCTGGCGCAGGGCGCGGTTCGGGGCGGTCTTCTCCGCGAGGCGAAGGGCCTCAGCGGTCGTGATCCCATTCTCAAGGAGCACCGCAAGGGTATGACAGAAATTCAGGACCGAAACGCGCATCACGAACGAGCCCGCGAGCGGCACCCTGAGCAGCAGGGCGTCGGAAGCGATCTTACCTTCCTCCGTCTTGCGCCAGCGCGCGATCCCGATGGCCGTGAGGACGGCGGCGACCACGAAGATTGGCCCGACGACTACGAAGACGTCGGCAAAGGTCATGAGTAGCTTCGTGGAGAGCGGCAGCTTGCCACCGAGGGACGAAAGCAACTGCTGCAGGCGCGGCAGCAGGAAGAGCACGAAGAAGATGACAACGCCGACCGCGATGACGCAGATGAAGAGCGGGTAGGCCATCGCACTGATGAGCTTACGCTTGAACTCCTTCTGCTCGGTGAAGTGCGTGATCAGGCGCTCCAGGACGTCGCGGATGTTGCCCGTGGCTTCGCCCGCGGCGATGAGGTTGAGCGTCTGGCCGTCGAAGACTTTCGGGTAGCCGCCCATCGCGACGGAAAGACTCTGGCCTTCGCCGAGCTTGGACCAGATTCCGGCGCAGAGGACGCGGAGGCGCGATTTCTGGAGCCGGAGAGCGAGGAGGCGGAGCGCTTCGCCCGCGGACATCCCGGAGCGGACCAGGTCGGCCATCGACTCCAAGAAAGGCAGGCACTCCGCTTCGGTCGGCGTAAGCTCCTTGTCGGACGGACCGCCTTCGCGGACGGCTTCCTTGGCACGGACGGCGGCGCCGGCTTCCTCGACTTTGAGCGGCTTGAGGCCGCGGGACTGCAGCTTGCGGAGCGCCTCACGGCGCGTCTGCGATTCGAGGGTGCCTTCGGTCACGGCGCCCGAAGCGTCGCGCGCGCTGTAATTGAAGACGGCCATCGCTGGGCTATTCGTTCGAGCTCAGGTTACGGACGAGCTCGTCGATGGTCGTGAGACCCGCGGCGACCTTGAGCCAGCCGGACTTAGCGAGGGGGCGCATGCCCTGCTCGATGGCCTTCTCGGTAAGCTCCCGATTGGAGACGCGGCCGACGATGAGGTCGTGCAGCGGCTTCGGGTGGAAAATTTCGAAGACCCCGACGCGGCCGCGGTAACCCGTGTTACGACACTTGCGGCAGCCGCAGGCTTCCTTGAGCGACGGGACGTCTTTCAGGAAAGACTCATCCATGCCGAGGGCCTCGAGCGCAGGCAGGACCTTAACGCGGTCGACCGGGACGGTCTTGGCGCAATCCGGGCAGAGACGGCGGACGAGGCGTTGAGCGATGACCAGTTCGACCGCGGAGCCGACGAGGAAGGGCTCGACGCCCATGTCGACGAGACGCGTGATGGCCCCCGGCGCGTCGTTCGTGTGGAGGGTCGAGAAGACCAAGTGACCCGTGAGCGAGGCGCGGATCGAGATCTCGGCCGTCTCCAAGTCGCGGATTTCCCCGACCATGATCACATCCGGATCTTGGCGGAGCGTGCTGCGGAGGGCGCCGGCGAACGTGAGGCCGATCTCGGCGCGCGTCTGCACCTGGTTGGCGCCGGGCACTTCGTACTCGATCGGATCTTCGATCGTCACGATGCGGATATCAGGAGAGTTGATCGCCTGCAGGAAGGCATTGAGCGTGGTCGACTTGCCGGAGCCCGTCGGCCCCGTCACCAGGATGATGCCGTGCGGATAGTCGAGCACCTTGCGGACCGCGGTCTGCTCTTCGGCGTTCATGCCGATACGGTCCATGTTGTAGGCCTCCTTACGCTGATTGAGGAGGCGCAACGAGACGGACTCCGCGTAGATCGTCGGAATCGTCGAGACGCGGATATCGAGGACGTTCTTGCCGTCGCGGAAGTTGATGCGGCCGTCCTGCGGGAGGCGGCGCTCCGAGATGTTGAGGCGCGCCATAATCTTCAGGCGCGAGATGATCGCGTCCTGGAAGCGGGCGAGGTTATCGGGCAGCG
>CAIVYX010000046.1 GCA_903910245.1 uncultured Opitutia bacterium
AGTAGATGCGCTCCTTGATCTCGTTGGTCACGTGCGGGATCACCTGCACGGTTTTGCCAATGTAATCACCGCGACGTTCCTTTTGAATGACCGCTTCGTAAATCTGGCCGGAGCTGAGGCTGTTGAGGCGCGAGAGTTCGCCGGAGGTGAAGCGTTCGTAGTGGCCGAGGTCGAGGTCGGTCTCGGCGCCATCGTTGAGCACGTAGACTTCGCCGTGTTGATAGGGGCTCATGGTGCCCGGATCGACATTGAGGTACGGGTCGAATTTCTGGATGCGTACCTTAAGCCCACGGCATTCGAGGAGCGCACCGAGGGAGGCGGCGGTGAGGCCTTTACCCAGGGAGGAGATGACGCCGCCAGTGACAAAAATATACTTCATGGAAAGGGTCGGGAGGGGCGGCGGGCGGGTAAAAAAGATAAGACCGGCAGGTCCTGTGACGGAGAGCCGGTCTGGACTTACGAATTGCATGCCCGAAAAAAACTGTGGCAAGCGGTTTTTCCGGCCGGGTCCGTCCCGGCCAAGCCTTCCCCGTCCGGCCAGGCCGGGGGACGCCCAGGGCCTATGAGGGTTTTTCACGCCCCGGGGCTTTCCCGCTAATACCTCCCCCTTTGCCCTCCTCCGTGGTGGGAAGGGGGGCGAGTCCCTATTTGATAGTTTTTGCATCCCGTCCCCGCTCCGCCATGTCCGCCAGCTCCTGTTGTTCCACCTGTCGACCCTCTTCCATCGGGAAGAAGGTTGTCATGGCCCTTACCGGCCTCGTCCTCGCCGGCTTCGTGCTCGGTCACATGACGGGCAACCTGCTGATGTTCAAGGGTCAGGCGGCCATCAACGCCTACGCCGCTTGGCTGCACGCCAATCCCGGACTCCTCTGGGGGGCTCGGGTCGTCCTAATCATCAGCACCGTCGCCCATATTTGGGCCGGCATCCTGCTTTCGCTCGAAAACCGCGCCGCCCGCGCCGGAGGTCCGGCCGTCGACGCTACCCGTCGCGCGACGATCGCCTCCCGTTCAATGCCCTACTCAGGCGTGGTCATCTTGGGCTTCGCCATCTTCCACCTGCTGCACTTCACCTTCCGGGCGGTCGCCCTCGGCGACGTCTCCTTCGGCGACGACGTCTATAGGATGCTAATTGTGGGTTTCTCCTGCAAGCCGGTCGCCTATTTCTACATCATCAGCATGCTCCTGCTCTGCCTGCACCTCAGCCACGGCGTCAGCAGCGTCTTCCAGACCCTCGGCCTGCGCAACGAGCGCTGGCGCTCCCGTCTCGACGGTCTCGCCTTGGCCTATGGTTGGATCATCGCGCTCGGCTTCATCTCCATCCCTCTCGCCGTGCTCACCGGCTGCCTGAAGTAAGCTCCCATGAAAGAAGCAAGCGCCCCCATGAATCTCGACCCGAAGACTCCCGCCGGCCCGCTGGCCGACAAGTGGAATAACCATAAGGCGAAGCTCCGCCTGGTGAACCCGGCCAATCGCCGCAAATACCACGTCATCGTGGTCGGCTCGGGCCTCGCTGGCTCCGCTGCTGCCGCCTCGTTTGCCGAGATGGGTTACGAGGTCTCCTGTTTCTGCTACCAAGACAGCCCGCGCCGTGCCCACTCGATTGCCGCGCAGGGTGGCATCAACGCCGCGAAGAACTACCAGAACGACGGCGATAGCGTTCGCCGCCTCTTCCAGGACACGATCAAGGGCGGCGATTACCGCGCCCGCGAAGCCAACGTCTACCGCCTCGCCCAAGTCTCGACGAACATCATCGACCAGTGCGTCGCGCAGGGTGTGCCTTTCGCCCGTGAATACGGAGGCCTCCTCGCCAATCGCTCCTTCGGTGGCGCCCAGGTTTCGCGTACTTTCTACGCCCGCGGCCAGACGGGCCAGCAGCTCCTCATCGGCGCTTACTCCGCGCTCTCCCGCCAAATCGGTCTCGGCACGGTGAAGATGTACACGCGCCATGAGATGCTCGATCTCGTCCTCGTCGA
>CAIVYX010000047.1 GCA_903910245.1 uncultured Opitutia bacterium
AGTAGAGGAAGGTCCAGGTCTTATCCGTATTGAGGGTGTACTTCACGCTGAGGGCCTTACCGTTAAGCGTGTAGTTAAGGGCGTATTTGTTGCCATCGACAGTGAAGCCTTTGATCAGCGCGCCGCGGAGCGGGCTCTGCGTGTAGCTGGAGCCGGTCCGGCGGACGTGGCTGGCGGAGGGCTGTGGATCGACCTGGCCGTCGACTTCCTTCACCTCGCCGTGGAAGCCGCCGTTGATGTACGGATATTTCTTCTGGGCGTGGTAATGGTAACCGAGCGGCTTGGTCTCGTGGCCACCGAAAGTGTCGAGCTTTCCGACCGTGGAGCCGTCGGGCTCGTTGTAGCCGTAGATTGCGTAGCCATCGAGGGCGACCGCGATGGGCTTACCCTTGCCGAGTTCCTTCTCAAGGAAGACCGGCGCATCGTGATAGTGGTAGTCGTCGGCTTTACCGCAGTGGCCGCCGAAATCGTCGAGCTCACCGAAAGCCTTGGCGTCGTCGCCGCGGTTGTTAAGCGCGTTGAAGATCGGCACGCCGTTGGCGGCGAGCGCGATGGCACCGCGCATGAAGTGCGTCTTGGCGGACATTGGCTCCTTCGCGGGCACGGGCTTGAGCGGGATGCGCCAGGCGGTAGCGCCAGCGTAGGTCTGCGGAATCGGCACCTGCTGCTGCCAGGACTTGATGCCGATCATCATCGGGTGGTCAGGCAGGCCCTTGGCTTCGACGTAGAGGTAGGTGTCGTCCCAGCGGACGTTGACGTTCTTGGTGAAAGTCTGGAACGGCGTGGCGATGAGCGGCGCGCTCCCGGGGGCGGCGGCGAGGTACGTGCTGGTCATCACGTATTTGACCGAAGGCTGAACGATTGCGGGGGCTTCGAAGGGCGTGCGGTACTGGTTGTCGACCGGCGGGATGTGCGCGTGCGCGGCGGCGGCGAAGCCGAGCGTGGCGAGCAGGAGGATGGTGGACTGGGGGCGCATAACTTTGGATTAGGATACTATGATACCCGAAGCGACCTTAAGGGCAGGTTAAGTCCTGCCTTTCCTTCGTAATCAGCCCCGCAGGCGCAGCAGTTCCTCGATCCGGGCGACGTCGTCCGGCTTGATGACGAGTTTGCCGCCCGAGACGGTCTCTTTAATCTGGCCGGGCTTGCGGGCGCCGACGATCGCAGCGGTCACGCGCGGCTGGCGCAGCACCCAGGCGATGGCGAGCTCCGCGGAGTTGCGGCCGTAGCGGTGGGCGATCTCGGCGAGGCCTTTGGCCAGCGCGATATTCTTGGAGAGCAGCGGTTCGTTGAACTGCGGGTCGGCGCGACGGTGGTCGTCGGTCGGGAGGGCGTCGGCCCATTCCTTGGTGACCTTGCCGCTGAGTAGGCCTTTCTGCATCGGGCTGTAAGAGACGATGCCGATGTCGTTGGCTTCGCAGTAGGGTAGGAGCGCGGCCTCGATGCTGCGGTTCAGCATACTGTACGGCGGCTGGAGGAACGTCACGCGGTGGATGGGCTGGATGCGCTCGAGCTGCGCGACGCTGAAGTTGCTGACGCCGGCGAAGCGGACTTTGCCTTCCTTCACGAGCTCGGCGACGGCGGACCAACCTTCTTCAATATCTTCGTCCGGCTGCGGCCAATGAATCTGGTACATGTCGATGACGTCGATCTGGAGGCGGCGGAGGCTGTCCTCGCATTCCTGCTTCACGCTCGCGCGCTTGAGGCGCGGCACGATCGTGCCGTCCGGGTCCCAGCAACGTTCGCACTTCGTCGAGACGATCGGCTTCTCCTTCATCTCTTTCAGCGCGCGACCGACGACTTCTTCCGAGCGGCCGAGGCCGTAGACCGCCGCGGTGTCGATCCAGTTGATCCCGACGGCCATCGCCTCGTGGATGGTGCGAATCGAAAGGGCGTCGTCCTGCGCACCCCAGCCGAATTTCCAATCTCCGCCACCGATGGCCCAGGTACCCAGGCCGACGGGCGTGAGATGGAGCGGAGAATTGCCGAGCTTACGGGTCTTCATGGCGGGTCACCTATTTCGGGCAAGGGAAGGGAGGATGTCGAGACTCGGTCGATGACGGGTGGTAGCGGTAAGCGGTTAGCGGTAGGCGGTTAGAATAAGCTCAAGGGAAACCGGAGACCGGATGAATGGCCGCCGCAGGGCGGCCGAGGGTAGGGGCGTGGCTTCGCCGCGCCCTCCGCAACGGAGTGCTCGATAAATCGTGCCCCTACCTTGGTTCGCCCTGCGGCGAACTGATTTCCCCAACCGCTAACCGCCAACCGCTATCCGCTGATACCTATCTTAACGCTTTCTTCGCCCCACTCTGGCTGCGCATTGGCCAGTTGGGGTCGTCCACGTGCGCGTCCTTGAAGATTGCGAGGGCCTTCTCGACGAGTTCGGGGCGCGCGGTGGAGAGATCGTTCTTTTCCGCAAAGTCGTTTTTTAGGTCGAAAATCTCGACCTTGGCCTGCGGGCCGTTGCGGACGGCTTTCCAGTCGCCCCAGCGGGCGGCCTGCAGGGATTGGCCTTCGTGGAGTTCCCAATAGAAGTAGTCGCGCTTCGGCGCCGGGCCGCCCTGCAAGAAGGAGACGAGCGAGAGGCCGTCGGTCTTCAGCTCCGCGGGCGTCTTGGCGCCGGCGAGTTCCACCGCCGTCGGCAGAAAATCCCAGAAGGCCCAAGGCTCATCGCTCACGCGCCCGGCGGGGACTTTGCCTGGCCAGCGCGCGAGGGCCGCCTGACGCAGCGCGCCTTCGTAGAGCCCGCGCTTAAAGCCGCGCATACCGTTCGATGCTTGGTCGAATAGCTTGCCCACTTCGGAATCGGGCGAGAACGAGGATCCATTATCCCCAGCGGCCATCACCAGCGTATTTTCGTCGAGGCCGAGTTCCTTCAGCAGCGCGAAGAGACGGCCGACGTCCGCGTCGAGGCGCGTGACCTGGGCGGCGTAGGCTTTCTGGGTAGGCGTCCAGGGCTTGTCCTTATAGACTCCGAGGTCGTCGATCTCGTGCGTGCCGTGCGGCAGCGTGATCGCGTAGTACAGGAAGAACGGCTTGTCCTTCTGTGAGCGCACCCAGCGCTCGACGTCCTGCTGGATGAGCTCCTGGGCGTAGGTCTTGCCGACGCCCTTGCCGGTGTTGCCCGGGAGTTCGAAACGCTGATCGTCGCGGTAGAGATAGGTCGGGAAGTAACTATGCGCGTGGCGCTGGCAGTTGTAGCCGAAGAAGTGGTCGAAGCCGTTCTTCAGCGGGCTGCCCGTGGTGTCGAACATGCCCATGCCCCACTTGCCCATGCAGGCGGTGGCGTAGCCGCTCTCCTTGAGGACCTTCGCCACCGTGATGGTGCCGGCGGGCAGCGGGAGTTGACCTTCGGGCTTGATCTCCCGGTTGGCCCGCACGGGGCTGTGGCCGGTGTGCTGGCCGAGCATGAGCGAGGTGCGGCTTGGGGCGCAGACGGTGGTGCCGCAATAGCCTTGGGTGAAGCGCGTCCCTTCCTTGGCCATGCGATCCAGGTTCGGCGTTTGGATGAGCTTCTGTCCGTAGCAGCCGATGTCGCCCTGGGCGAGGTCGTCGCTGAGGATGAAGATGATGTTGGGCTTGCGCGTTTCGGCCGCGGCGGCGAGGGCGGCGCAAACCAGGAGGACAATCGTCGGCAGTTTCATGGGGGTGAGAGTATTTCGGGGAAGGGGAGGGAGGATGTCGAGACAGGTTAGGGCCAGAGCCAGGGCTGGGGCTAGAGATCTAAGCTCAAGGGGAGACCGGAGACCGGATGATTAGCTGGGGTGTCTTATGTCCGCAGCATCCTATCCGGTTTCCGGTCTCCCTTTGCTGTTACCCTCAGCATGCATCGGGTAGGGCCGAGCATCCCTGCTCGGCCGCGGCCAACCAAGGATGGTTGGCCCAACCCAATCCAGGCGGATGCGATGTCATCGCATCCCCACCCGCCACCTGAAACTTGCATCCACTGTTGCACCTAGATCGAGAATACTGCTGGGTGGAACCCCATGCTTCAAAGGCAGATGTCTGAAATGGCTGGCCCTCAAAATACAAGCTTCTCAAGTGGATCTAATTCAACATCTAATTAATGGGGATAGTAAAATGCCA
>CAIVYX010000048.1 GCA_903910245.1 uncultured Opitutia bacterium
CCCGCGGGGATAAGTTGCGGACGGCCAGCGGCCGGGCAGAGTGTCTTTCTCATAAGAAACTAAATGGAAACCTTCGTCCAAATCAGTCTCCTCCTCGCGGTAATCGGTGTCCTCGCGTACCTCGCCTTCTTCAAATCCACCGGCTCGACGGTCGGTGACAACGGCAGCGAGCTACTCATCGTCGACCTGCGCCGTCAGCTCGGCGAAGCGAACGCCACCGCCGAACGCGAACGGAACGCCAAGTCCGACGCTCTGTCGCGCGCTTCCGGCGCCGAGTCCGCCCGCAATGCCGCGGCCCAGCAGCTCACCGAAGCCCTGCAGACGCACGGGCGCGCCATCGAACAGCTGCGCGTCGATAACACCAAGGCCCTCGCCGAGGCCGAAGCGCGCTACGCCAAGGCCCTCGCCGATCTACGCATCACGTTCGAAAAGACCAGCACCGACGTCCTCAAGGGCATGGCGCCCGACGTCACTAAGGAGGTCTCCACCCGAGTGGAGCCGCTGATCGCCCAGATCAACACCGCCCTAGAAAGCTACCGTAACGCGATGCAGCAAGGCCTCATCGGGCAAGGCGAAGCCATCGCCGCGGTCAACGCGCAGATGAAGCAAATCGGCGAAGCCACGAACCTCCTGGCGGCGAGCACCAATGACTTCACCTCTGTCCTCAAGTCTTCGCAGCATCGCGGGAAGTGGGGCGAGCAGACCTTGCGCCGCGTCGTCGAAGCCGCCGGCCTAAGCTCTCTTTGCGATTTCACGGAGCAGTCCTCACAAGACGACACCCGCCCCGACCTGATCATCAACCTGCCGGAGAACCGCTGCGTCATCATCGACTCCAAGGTGCCGGAGTTCGACGTCGCGCTAGCCAACCAGGCCGCACCCAATCGCAAAGATCTCGTCAAGGCCCACGCCGCCAAGCTCCGGGCCACCATCAAGGCCCTCGCCGCACGTAACTATCCGGCCGCGCAGGCCAAGGCGGAACGCAAGGCCTTCGATAAGGTCATCCTGTTCCTGCCAGCCGAATCCCTCCTGAGCACCGCGCTCGAAGGAGACAACGATCTGATCATCGACGCTGGCAACGAGGGTATCCTGCTCGCGACCCCCGCCACGCTGATGGGCTTCCTCTCGGCCATCAACCTGACCTGGCAGCAGCACAAGCAAGCGGCGAATTCCGCGCAGATCGCTAACGAAGCCGCCGTGCTCTACGAGCGCGTCGTGACATTCATGACGCACTTCACCAAGGCGCGCCGCGGCCTGTCCTCGGCCGTGGACGCTTTCAACAGCGCCATCGGCAGCTATGAAGATCGCGTCCGCCCCCAAGGGCGCGAAGTGCTGGCGCTAGGTGTCGCCCAAGGCTCCGATGCCCTAGAGAAAATCGAGAAGATCACTGGCGGCGTCCGTAAGCCGGACGGCGAAGAAGAAGACGCTGCGCCCTCGGCCTGAGCCGGAGTCCTGCTGGTGGAGCCGATGAGGTTCGAACTCACGGCCTCGTCATTGCGAACGACGCGCTCTACCAACTGAGCTACGGCCCCAAACAGCAGGAGGATGAGGGAAGCCTCCTCCGTTAGGTCGGTCAAGGTTTAGATACCTGTCGCCTTGCTTCGGGTTGGTTTAGGCCTAAGTTCAAGAGTCCTCATCACCATGCGCGTAGCCAAAGAAACCGTCGTCGCCATCGAATACACCCTGAAGGACGACCAGGGCAACATCATCGACGCCTCCGGCGATCGCGGCCCGATGGAGTATCTCCACGGCGCCCAGAACATCATCCCCGGCCTCGAGCAGGGCGTCGACGGCCTTGTCGCCGGCGACACCAAGAGCGTCCTCGTCCCGCCGCAGCTCGGCTACGGCGAATACAGCGAGAAACTCCTCCAGCTGGTCCCGCTCAACGCGTTTGGCGCGAACACGCCGCAGATTGGCATGCGTTTCCACGCCGAGACCAACCTGGGCATGCGCGTTCTCACGATCAAGAAGATCGAAGGCGAAGAAGTCACCCTCGACGGCAACCATGAGCTCGCCGGCAAGACCCTGCATTTTGATATCAAGGTTGTGTCCGTCCGCGCGGCCGAACTCACCGAACTCTCCCACGGCCACCCGCACCAGTCCGGCGGCTGCTGCGGCGGCGGCGGTTGCGGTTCGGGCGAGAGCTCCGAAGGCGGTTGCTGCTCCACCGGCGAATCCTCCGAAGGTGGCTGCTGTTCCACTGAAGAAGGCGCGTCGGCCGGCGGTTGCTGCTCCACCGAACAGCCTGTCGCCCAGCAGCAAGGTGGCTGCGGTTCCGGTGGCTGCGGTTGCTCGGCCTGAACCCACGGAGCGACTCCTTCCCAAAGGCCGCCCGTTTGGGCGGCCTTTCTATTGGACTAGGTCGTTATAATCCCTCGGCAGTTTTATTCTGACTGTATATTGTAATGGCTACGGGCCGCAGGCATTCCTTGGTCATGCGAACCTTCCTCCTCCTGCTCCTCGGAGCCGTCACGGCCTCGGCGATCCCTAGCCAGCGCGACACCCTTGGGGCCGCCAAGCGCGACGCCCAGAGCGTCTATACCGCGGCGCAGCGGACGCAGGACAAGGCCCAGTTCGCGGAAGCCATCACCCGGCTCCAGACGGTGGGAGACCTGGTAATCAGGGCGAACAACGCGGCCATGAGCGCCATCAAGCCCGGCTACCCGATTGACATTAAGAGCCTGCAAGCTCGACAGACTTGGGACAAGAAGATGGGCGACATCCGCCGGACACTGAGCGAAGCCAACCGGGAGATTGCTGCCTTCGTGGTGCCTTCGGAAATGACCCCGGTAGGAATCCGGGCCGTTGATGCGTTGGTCCGCTCGATTGATAAGGCCATCGAGGTGCATCACGCCTCCTGCCAGAATATCCGCTGACCAATCGCTCAAGCTGACCGAAAAGACCCCGGAAAGCCGGGGTCTTTTTATTGCCCATAGTCAGCGAAGCGGCAGGCTGACGTCACCCCGCGCATGAATTCTGCCCCTATCCATGCTCGCGACCTAACGCCTGGGCAGACGCGTGTCTCGATCGCGATCATCGCGGTACTGTTCTTCATCTTCGGCTTCGTGTCGTGGGTGAACGCGATCCTCATCCCCTACTTCAAGATTGGCTGCGAGCTGACGCACTTCGAAGCATACCTGGTCACGTTTGCTTTCTACATCTCTTACCTCGTGTTCTCGATGCCGGCCGCGCACCTGCTCAAGCGCACCGGCTTCAAGCGCGGGATGATGATCGGCTTCTGGGTCATGGCGGCGGGTGCCTTCCTCTTCATCCCCGCGGCGATGACGCGCACCTACGGTATCTTCCTCGGCGGCCTCTTCACGCTGGGCGCCGGCTTGGCGATCCTGCAGACGGCGGCGAATCCTTATATCACCATCCTGGGGTCCAAGGAGACCGCCGCGCGCCGCATCTGCGTGATGGGAATCTGCAACAAGGGCGCCGGCATCCTCGCGCCGATCGTCTTCGCGGCGGTGGTGTTCAAGGTCACCGACACCGATCTCTTCGCGAGCCTCGCGACGATGGCGCCGGCCGAGAAAGCCGCCGCGCTCGACGAACTCATCCGACGCGTCGTCGTGCCCTACGCTTGGGTAGGGTCGGCGCTTCTCGTGCTCGGGTTCCTTGTCCGCTTCTCGCCGCTCCCCGAGATCGACACCGAACATGAGACCGCCGAGGTCGCCGAAGCCAACGCCGCCAAGACCGGCATCCTGCAATTCCCACACCTCATTCTCGGCGCACTCGGCATCTTCCTGCACGTCGGGGCCTCGGTGATCTCCGTCGACACCATCATTCCCTACGCCCAATCGATGGGCCTACCCTTGCTCGAGGCCAAGATCTTCCCGTCGTACGTGCTGACCGCGATGATCTGCGGCTATATCGTCGGCATCACGCTCATTCCGCGATGGGTCTCGCAACTCGCCATGCTGCGCTTCTGTACGAGCCTCGGCGTTGGACTATCCTTGCTGATCGTGACGACGCACGGGTCAGTCCGATTCCTCGGACACGCCACGGATATCTCCCTGTGGTTCGTGGTCCTCCTCGGCTTCGCCAACTCGCTGACTTGGGCCGGCATCTGGCCGCTGGCATTGGACGGACTCGGCCGCTTCACCAAAGTCGGCGCTTCCGTGATGATTATGGGCCTCTGCGGTAACGCCATCCTGCCGCTCGGCTACGGCTGGCTGGCGGACCATTATTCCGTGCGCTCAGCCTACTGGATCATCCTGCCCTGCTATCTGTATCTGACTTATTACGCGGTGATCGGGCATAAGAAACGTAGCTGGTAGAGGCGCGGCGCGATACATCGTTAGTTGAACCGTTGACCAGTGGGCCAGTTGGCCGGAGGCGACAACTAGCTGGCCAGTTGACAAGTTGACGAGTGGGCAAGGGAGGCAGAGTGAAGATGAACTAGAGGCACGGAGGCTCAGAGGCTCGGTGGACCAGAGCGAGTCAGCACTAGTTGACACGTTGACAAGTGGACCAGTGGACAAGAGCGCGGCTTAAAAGCCGCGAGGGGGCAAGTGGGCACGGTGACACGTGGACAAGAGGGTAAAGGCCTAGCTCAAAGGGGAACCGGAGACCGGACGATCGGCTGAGGCATATGTCCTCAGCTAACATTCCGGTTTCCGGTCTCCCTTGGTTTTGCGTGAGCCCAATTACAGGCTAGGTCGTGACGCGGTCCCGACCCTACCCATTTGCAGCTCATCTATTCAGCCATCGATGCAGTCCTCAACGCTGCCCTCAATTCAGTCCTCTATTCTTCCTACCACACCCATGTCAGGGCGATTTCGACGTCGGGATGGAGCGACTGTTTTACGGGGCAAGCATTGGCGGCGCGGATGAGACGATCACGCAGGTCTTCGGCGATGCCCGCGGGCATGTGGATGGTCGCCTCGAGCTTCGCGATACGGCGCGGCGGCTGAGCGGTCATGTGTTTCTCGACGTCGACGCGGAGGCCGCGGAAGTCCAATGCGAGTCCCTTGGCTTGGATCCCGAGGATCGTCATGATACAGGTCGCGAGTGAAGTCGCTGTCAGGTCGGTCGGTGAGAACGACTCGCCCTTGCCGTGGTTGTCGACCGGCGCGTCGGTATGCAGGACCGTGCCGGAGGGACCGTGGGTGGCACGCACGCGGAGGTCGCCGAGGTATTCGCAGGAGATTTTGACGCCCATGGGCGGAAGTGTGGCGAAGTCACGGCGGCCCCCAAACAAAAAGCCCCGAAGTCCGGGGCTTGCGGAGGAATCGCTGGAGCGATTATTCGCCGTCCTTACCGATGGCGTCGACCGGGCAGCCTTCGAGGGCTTCCATGCACTTGTCGATGCCTTCCTGGTCCGTCGGCTGGGCGAAGACGTAGGAATAGCCGCCATCGTCCTGGCGAACGAAGGACTTCGGCGCAGTCTCGCGGCAGAGGTCACAGTCGATGCACTGCGAATCCACGTAGAATTTGCCCGTGACGCTTTCGGGACGCTTGTCATTCTTGTCGGCCATAGGGTTTGATTAATTGGAAGGCAGGTGGCGGCTGTCAAGAATCCGCGTCAGTTCGCAGGCAGCAGGACGATTAACCGGTGGCGAAAGCCGTCGCGGCCGGCCAGATAGGCGGCCGAAAGGCGGTCCGAGGTGGCGAAGGTCACCTCAATGGTGCCGTCGGGCGTCAGATTCGGGCGGAGCCCCGGTCCGGTCTGCCGATCGAAAGCCGTGAGCGGGCGGGCGGTGACCGTGGCGACCGGTAGTTCGTGTTCCTGCAGGATGACGAAGCGGATGCGGCCGCGGGTGGCGGCGTCGACTCCGTCCCAGCAGAAGAGCTGCTCCATGGCGATCGCGTCATGCGTCTCGTAAGCCTGACGGAGATCGTCGGCCAGGGCGCGAAGGCTCCGCGCATTCCACCAGCCCCATGCAACGACCAGCGCGACGCCGAGCAAAAGGCCCACCAACGCCGCGGAGAGGCGACGGAGCCAAGGATGGCGGAGGAAGAGTTGCAGCACGTGGGAGAAGGGCGTTGACCGAATAGCAGGGTCGGAGATATGCACGCAAGAGTCATGGCGCACGAAAGCAAGCCCTCCTCGGATTCCGGCCGTTATGCGGCCCGGGGCGTCTCCGCCTCCAAAAGCGAAGTCCATGCCGCCGTCGACCGTCTCGATCCCGGCCTCTACCCGCAGGCGTTCTGCAAGATTGTCGCCGATAACCTAACCGGCGACGCCAGCAAGTGCGTCGTCACGCATTCGGACGGCTCGGGCACCAAGGCTCTCCTCGCCTATCTCTGGTGGAAGGAGACCGGCGACGCGTCCGTCTTCCGCGGTATCGCGCAGGACAGCATCGTCATGAACATCGACGACCTCCTGTGCGTCGGCGTGACCAAGGGAGTCATCCTCTCCTCGACGATCAACCGCAACGCCAAGGCCATCCCCGGCGCGATTTTGGCGGAGCTCATCAACGGCACCGAAGACGTGCTTGCCATGCTCCGCGAGCAGGGCTTCGGCATCACCTCCGGCGGCGGCGAGACCGCCGACGTGGGCGACCTCACGCCCACGCTCACGGTCGATTCCACCGCCACCGCGATCCTTAACCGGAATGAAGTCGTGGACGCCGCGCACGTCGTCCCGGGCCTCGTCATCGTCGGGATCGCCTCCCATGGACGTGCCCATTACGAGACCTCCGAGAACAGCGGTATCGGCTCCAACGGCCTGACCAGCGCCCGCCACGAGCTCCTTTCGAAGTACTACGCGGAGAAGTATCCCGAAACCTACGACAAGGCCACCCCGGCTGAGTTGGCCTACTGCGGGCCCCATCGCCTGACGGACCCCCTCCCCGGCTCGACCTTGACCGTCGGCCAGGCCCTCCTGTCCCCCACTCGCACCTACGCCCCCTACGCCTTGCGCCTGCTCCAGGCCCTCGGCAACCAGCGCGTCAAAGGCCTCGTCCACTGCTCCGGCGGGGGCCAGACCAAGTGCCGCCGTTTCGGCTCCAAGGTCCATTTCATCAAGGACAACCTCTTCCCGACTCCCCCCATTTTCGCCGAAATCGCCCGGGTCAGTGGGACGGACGCCAAGGAAATGCACCAGGTTTACAACATGGGGCACCGTCTGGAGGTGTTCGTGGAACCTAAGGACGTGGAGGTCGCGCTGCGCCTCGCCGCTGAACTTGGCCTAGGCGCGCAGGTGATCGGCCGGACCGAAGCCTCGACCCGACCTGACGGAGCCAACCACGTGACCGTGATCAAAGACGGACAGGCCCTCGCTTACGCCTGAGGGGTCTCTGTTCTTGCTTCCTTAAAGTGTCGGGTGGTCGGGCAGACAGGACTTGAACCTGCAACACCCTGCTCCCAAAGCAGGGACTCTACCAATTGAGATACTGCCCGGTACCCGAGCGAACAGTCTGATTTTGTGTTGCCGTCCTTGTCAAACTGCTAATCTCCAAGTGTTCCAACCCGCAAAACACCTCCATACATGGAAAACGACAACATCTCCCCCTCCTCCTCCGAATCCAAGCTCCCGCTTATCGTGGGTATCCTCGGTTTCGCTCTCGGCACTGCCGGCCTCGTGCTCGGCATCAAGGCCAAGGGCGCCGCTCAGGCCGCCAGCGATGAAGCCGCTGCCGCCACGGTCAGCGCCCGTGAACTCGGCAACGCCCTCGCCGGCAAGGCCAACACCGCCGATGTCCAAGCCGTCCGTGCCGACCTCGATAAGGGTCTCTCCGACCTCGCCCTCAACGAGAAGACCCTCGCTGACCAGATCACCGCTCTCCAGAAAGTCGCTTCCGCTCCGAAGGCCACCGCAGGTACCGGCAAGGCTGCGGTTGCTGCCGGCCCCGGTGAATACGTCGTCGCCAAAGGCGACACCCTCGGCGGCATCGCCAAGAAGGCCGGCGTCTCGCTCAAGGCTCTCCAGGACCTCAACCCTGGCGTGAACGCGAACCGCATGCAGATCGGTCAGAAGCTGAAGACCAAGTAATCTCGCGCATGTCGGCGCCCTCTCGCTGGTCCGTCCAGCACGAAGAGCTCCACGCCGACTGCAGGGTTTTCCGGGTTTACAAGGAACACTGTCATCACCCTCTCGATCAACGAGAGGGTGATTTTTTTGTGCTCCGCTCCGGTGACTGGGTGCTCGCGCTCCCGATTACCGAAGACGGCCGGCTCGTGATGGTCCGCCAATATCGCTTCGGCACGCGCGACCTTTCCACCGAAGTGCCGGGAGGCATCATCGAGCGCGGCGAAGACCCCGTGCTCGCCGCCGGGCGCGAGACCGAGGAAGAAACGGGCTTTGCCGGTGGCCGCGCCAGCCTACTCGGTACCTGCGCGCCAAACCCCGCTATTCAGGCCAATCGGTGCCATTTCGTGCTCTTGGAAGGCGTGCGCCCGACGGGCTTGCGCGCCCCAGATGAACACGAAGAAATTCAAGTGCTGGCCGTCCGCCCCCAAGCCGCGCTCGCGCAGGGGCTCACTAACCAAGCCCAGCATTCGCTCGCCCTACTCGCGCTCTACCGTCTTCGTGACGCGCGACCCGAACTCTTTTCATGACCACTCCCACCCGCATCAAGAACAAGGGCCGCGAGGCCGATCCGGTCCTCGTCGTCGGCTCCGTGGCTTACGACAGCATCGTCACGCCTCACGATAAAGGAGAACGTATCCTCGGCGGCAGCGCTGCGTACGCGTGCCTCGCCGCCAGCTACTTCGCGCCGCCGCGCATTGTCGGCGTCGTGGGCCACGACTTCCGCGACCGCGACCGCAATAAACTCGCTAAGCGCGGCATCGACCTCGACGGCCTGCTCACCGATTCGTCTGGTCGCACGTTCTTCTGGCGCGGCCGCTACCACGAGAACTACAACCGTCGCGATACCGAAGACCTCCAGCTTAACGTCTTCGAACACTTCAAGCCGAAGCTGCCCGAAGCCCATCGCGCCACCCCGTTTGTGATGCTCGGCAATATCCGGCCCGACCTGCAGCTCGAAGTCCTCAACCAGCTCACCGCGCCGCGCTACGTGCTCGCCGACACCATCGACATCTGGATCGAGACGCAGCGGGAGAAGCTCGGAGAAGTCATGCGCCGCGCCGACCTGCTCGTGGTCAACGACACCGAATCCGCCAAGCTCACCGGCGAAGCCAACGTGATCGTCGCCGGCCACGCCCTGCGCAAGCACGGCTGCAAGACCGTCATCATCAAGAAGGGCGAACATGGGGCGGTCCTCTTCCACGAGGAGGGCCTTTTTATGCTCCCCGCCTTCCCGGTGACCGAGCTCCGCGACCCCACCGGGGCCGGCGATAGCTTCGCCGGAGCCCTTCTAGGCTACCTGGCCTCGGCTGGGGCGACCGACTTCGCTACCCTTAAGCAGGCCATGGTCTACGGCACCGCCGTGGCTAGCCTGACCGTCGAGGCCTTCTCGACCGACCGCCTGGCCAAAGCCGGCTGCCGGGAGATCCGGGCCCGCCGCAAGGAGCTCTTGAAGCTGATTAAGGCCTAACCTCGGCGGCGGACCAAGAACCGCCAGAGCACGAAGAGCAGGATGCCCGAGAAGACCAGGTCGCCGACCACCAACGGCCAGACCCGGGGGAGCTTTTGGGCGAACAGGGCGTAGAGCAGGAAGCCCGCCTGCAGGACGATAACCACCGTCAGGAGGGGGACGAAGCGGCGGAGCTTCGCGAGGGGATCGGGGTCGCTCATACGAAATGACGGCGGTGGGCTTCGGCGAGGCCGAGCAAGGTCAGGTGCGGCTCGTGCGTTACGCGCGACTGCCAGGAAGCCGGGAGGAAGACCGCGGCGCCGCCGGTGACGATTACCTTGGGCATCGGCGAACCCTGCCGAACAAGCTCGGCACTCACGCCATCGAGCAACCCGCCAATCATGCCAGCGAACCCCAGGGCGCAGCCAGCGCGCATCGCGTCGACGGTCGACTTGCCGATGGCCGGACCGCCGAGCAAGGCGGACGGATCGAGCGCCGGAAGCAACGCCGTGCGCTCATGTAGATACTGGGTCATGACGCCGAGGCCCGGAGCGATGATGCCGCCGGCGTATCCGCGCTCGGTCAGGATATCGACCGTGGTAGCCGTACCCATCCCGATGATGACCGCCGGGGCGCCGGCGACGAGCTGCGCGCCCACGCAATCGGCGAGTCGGTCTTGGCCGACCTCGGCCGGCTTGGGATAATCGAAGCCGAGTCCTTTCACGTTGTCGTGACGCAGATGATAGAAGGGACGGCCGCTGCTCAGGAGCGCTGGCGAGATCGCGGCGGTCACCTTCGGGACAACGCTCGCGAGCGCGATGCCCTGCGTCGGATGGGCGGCGAGCAGCGCGTTCAGGGCAGCGGTCTCGAGCGAAGTGGTGGGTAGCTCGCCATGGGCGAGTAGCTGGCGTCCATCCACGACGCCCCAATGCGCGTGCGTGTTGCCGACATCGAGACAGAAGATGGACACAGGAAAGAGGTTAGCCGGAAGCGGTCGCGGGCGCAAGCGCTCAGGGCTTACGCAGGGTGACTTCGCCAGAAGAGACGATGGTCTTACGGCCGCCGCCCGTGCGGAGAATCAAGGAACCCTCTTCGTCGATGCCGTCGACAATGCCTGCGATGGGATCACCGCGGAGACCGACGCGGACGGACTTGCCAGCGAGCACGTCGTGGTGCTGCCAAAGTTTGCGGAACGAGCGCGACCAGGTGCCTTCCTCGAACTGCTCCCAGGCGTGGAAGAGTGTGGCGATGACCGCGGCCGCCTCGCGGTTAACGTCGAGGGGTTCGCCGAGCGCCGCTTCGAGCGAGCCCGCGGTCGCACGGATCTCGGCCGGGAAATCCTTGGGTTGGCCGGTGAAGTTAAGGCCGAGGCCGAAAACCAGTTCGCGGACTGAATCCGCGTCGAGGCGCGCCTCGGTGAGCATACCGGCGACCTTGCGTCCATCGGGCGACTGCAGATCGTTGGGCCATTTCAGGCCGAGTTTGAGGCCGAGCGATTTCTCGACGTGCGCGCAAAGCGCCAGGCCCATCCAGAGCGTGAACGGCTTGAGCCGTTCCGGCGGGATAAAAGGACGGAACGCGAGGGACAGGTAGAGGTTGCCGGCTTGGGTGCTATGCCACTTGCGACCCAAGCGGCCGCGGCCGGCTCGCTGCGAACGGGCGAGCACCGCAAACGGCGCTTCCTGGCCGACGGCGAGACGGCGCTCGGCCTCGGAGTTCGTGCTGTCTACTTCGGTCAGCAGCTCAACGGTCGGAGAGACCTTGAGGCGACGAAGGTGCGCGTCGAGCAACGCCGCGTTGATCTCACGCGGGACGGACTTCAGTTCATAGCCCTTCCGAGTCGAAGCCTTAAACGTGAAGCCATCGGCCCGGAGGCGCTCGAGCCGGCTCCAGATCGCCACGCGGGATACGCCGAGTTCCTTCGCGAGACGGTCTCCGCTCACCGGTTCGCCGTCGGCCTTGAGGAACGCCAGGAGGATGCTGCTATCGAGGGCGGCCATGACGTCAGATCCAATCGAGTCCTATGTCGCCCCACGGCGCGGCGTGGGTGAGGCCACCGCTCGACACGAAGTCCGGCGCGAGCGCACCGATGAGCGGGAGTGATTCCAGGCTGACGCCGCCGCTGACTTCGGACCAAGCGAGGCCACGGAGCTGTGGGATCGCCTCACGCAAGTCGGCGAGCGGAAAGTTATCGAGCAGGATGATATCGGCGCCGGCGGCGAGGACTGGGCGAATCTGGTCGAGGCGGTCGACCTCGACTTCCACGAGGAGATCGGGGCGGCTTTCGCGTGCGCGGTGGACCATTTTCGTGATCCGTTCGCCGACCGTGGCGCCACCGGCCGCGAGATGATTATCCTTCACCATGATGCGGTCGAAAAGCCCGAGCCGATGGTTATAGCCGCCACCTTGGCCGACGGCGTACTTCTCGAGCATCCGGAAGCCTGGCGTCGTCTTACGCGTATCGAGCAACTTGGTCGGCGAAGAACCTAGGGCGAGAACGTGCTCGCGGGTGCGCGTCGCCACGCCGCAGAGGCGCTGGAGGAAATTCAGGAGGATGCGTTCGGCGGAAAGCAGGTCGGCGGCGGGGCCTTCGACTTCGGCGACCTCGGTGCCGGCCGGAACGAACTGGCCGTCATAAGCGAGCGGCTTGGCGTGGCAGCGCCCGCCGTAAGCAGCGAAGACCACATCCAGCAAGCCAAGGCCCGCGAGGACCATGGGGCGGCGGGCGACCACGCGGGCGCGGGCGCGGGGCGCGCCAGCCAGCAGGGCCGCGGAGGGATCGCCCGTCCGCAGTGGGCGCTGGGCGAGGCCTAAGCCGGAGAGATCTTCGTCGCGGGCGAACTCGGCGAAGCGAAGCAACCACGACCGGTCCAACTCGTCCCAGCGGAGACGGCGGATAAGTCGGTCGGTCTGACCCGGATCGCGCGGCATGGATTCACCTTATGACCCGACCCCCGTCGGGCAAGGGGGTTAACGGAAGAACTCCTTGAACTTCGCCTGCCAGGATTCGGAGACCGGCGCGGCTTCATCACCGCAAGCGGTGGCATAGGCCTTGAGGGCTTCCTTTTCCTTGTCGGTCATCTTCTTCGGCACGTCGATGTCGACGCGCACGAGGAGGTCGCCCGCGGTCGAACCGCGGAGCGGAGGCATACCTTCCCCGCGAAGGCGGAAGATCGTGCCGCCCTGGGTACCGGAAGGGATGTTGAGCGTCGTCTTCCCCTTGAGTTTCGGGACGACAATCTTGCCACCGAGAGCGGCGATCGAGAACTTCACCGGCACACTGCAAGCAAGGTCGTCGCCATCACGCTCGAAGAGTTGGTGATCCGAGACCGTGATATAGACGTAGAGGTCGCCAGCGGAAGCGCCCCGACGGCCGGCCGAGCCATTACTGCTGGAGCGGAGCTTGGTGCCCGTGTCGACGCCGGGAGGAATGCGTAGGCTGACCGTAGATTCCGCGACCGTGCGGCCTTCACCGGAGCAAGGCTTGCAGGGCTTGTCGATGCGTTCGCCTTGACCGCCGCAGGACGGGCAGGTCTGACGCATCTGGAAGAAACCGTTCGAACGGACGACCTGGCCTTGGCCGCCGCAGGTGGGGCACCGGCTCTTCTTCGAGCCAGGCTCGGCACCGGAACCGGAGCACTTCGTGCAGGCGACGTGCTTACGATAGGGGATCTTACGTTCGACGCCTTCGGCCGCCTCTTCGAGCGTGATCTTCAGATCGACGCGCAGGTCTTCGCCGGCGTCATCCTGGGTCTCGCTCGCGCCCCCACCGAAACCGCCGAAGCCACCGCCGCCGCCGCCACCGCCGAACATCTGTTCGAAGATGTCGCGCGGATCGGCGCCACGGAAACCACCGCCCGCCGGGCCGCGACCCGCGCCCGCGCCCTTGTTAGGGTCGAACGCCGCTTCACCATGCTGGTCGTACAGCTTACGCTTACCGTCGTCGGAGAGGATCTCGTACGCGCGGGAAACTTTCTTGAACTTCTCCTCGGCCTCCTTGTTGCCCGGATTGCGGTCGGGGTGAAACTCCATCGCCTTCTTGCGATAGGCCTTCTTGAGCTCATCGGCGGACGCGGACTTCGCGACGCCCAGCAGGGTGTAATATTCGTCGGCCATCGGGAAAGATTACTTGGCGGCGCCAGCGGAGACGAAGACGGCCGCCGGGCGGAGGACGCGTTCATGGAGCAGCCAGCCCGAGCGGGCGACGAGCAGCACGGTGCCTTCGGCGATATCCGCACTCGGCTCGGAGCCCACGGCTTCGTGGCGGGAGGGATCGAACGGCTGGCCCACCGGGTTGACCTCGACGAGGCCCTGCGCGGAAAGAATCGAACGCAACTGGCCAACCGCCATGCGGAAGCCTTCGGCGACGGCGCGCCCGTCGGCCTGCTTTGCCGCGGACTCCAGGCCGAGGTTGAGGGAATCCAGGGCGGGCAGAAGATCTTCAAGCAGGCCGGCCGTGGCGAACTTGCGGAGCTCGATGCCCTCGCGGTGGTGGCGGCGCTGCTGGTTTTGCTGGTCGGCGTTGCTGCGCAGCACCGTGTCCTTGAGGAGCGCGACCTGGCCTTCGAGTTCGGCGAGACGGGTCGCGACGTCGGGCTGGATCGGTTCGGAGGAAGGGATCGGGTCGGTCATAAGATTATTTTTCGCGTCGCAGCTTCTCGGTCACGGATTTACGGAGACGCTCGCGGGCGAGGTCGAGCAGGAGTTCGGGCTGTTGCTGGACGGCGGTCTGCACGGCCTGCGTGCCCATCGGGCGGGAGACTTTCTCGTCGAAGTTACGCTCGGTGATATCGCGAGCCTCGAAGACGTAGTTGAAGGCCTGGTCGACAACCACCTTACGCAGGTCGGTACCGTCGCCCGAGATGATCGTGATGCGATCGACGCGGACTCGAAGGTGCTTGATGAGGAAGGGCTGCTTAGCGCTCGGCGGGCCGGGCGGGGGCGTCGGGGCGTTGGCGACGGGCACCGACTTAAGCCCGTTGAAGATATCCTTCGCGTTATTATCGGCGAGGAAGTCGGCCTTACCAACAATCGTGAGATGCTCGATATCGAGTTCGACGTCATGGAAGACTCGGCTACCGCCTTCGAAGAAAGTCGGCAGATCGAGATCGATGGCGAGCCGACGGGCCTTGAGGAACTCCTTCTCGGTCCAGCGGGTCGGGTTGGTGATCGTCAGGCCAGTGTAGGCCACCCGTCCGGCGAAGAGGTTCGTGTCGTTGGTCGCGACCGCCAGATGGGCGCCGGACCTCGTGGCGAGGGAGGAATCGAGTAGCTTGGGGGAGAATCGACCTAGGGCCCAGACGCCCAACAAGCCCAACATCACCAGGAATAGCACCACGCCGCAGAGCATCGTGAGCAGCTTGCGCAGGGCGGACCCGAGGCGGGTACTTTTGGAGGGAACGGACATCGAGGTACGCTGAAATCGAGCAGTAGGCGTGCCACTGAGCAGGGTCAACGGTGGAGGCGAAAAGTAGGGTTAACGGCCGTTTTTCTCGGATGGCTGACGCTCGGAGGCCCGGTCGCGGCGGGCAGGCGGGTCCTTCTGTCCCGGAGGTGTGACGCCCAACTCGCTCCCCGATGAGCGCCGCCCGCTGGGGCGAGGTAAGGCTTGCGGAGGGGCGGTGGGTGGGCTTCCTCCATACTCCAATGAGTCAGGAAGCCGCCAAATTGATGCTCGGTCTGCCTAAAGGCAGCCTGGAAGAGGCCACTCTCCAGCTGTTTGCCCGGGCCGGGTTCCCCGTCACCAAGAGCAGCCGCTCTTACCGCCCCACCTTCGACGACCCCGCCCTCGATGGCCGCTTCATCCGTGCCCAGGAAGTCGCCCGTTACGTCGAACATGGCTTCTTCGATTGTGGCCTCACTGGGCAGGACTGGGTCCAAGAGAACAATGCCGACGTCGTGCAGGTCTGTGAACTCATTTATAGCCGGGCCTCCGCCCAGAAATCCCGCTGGGTCCTCTGCGTGCCCGAAGGCTCGCCCGTCAAGACCGCCAAGGATCTGGCCGGCAAGCGTGTCGCCACGGAACTCGTCGAGACCACCCGCCGCTGGTTCAAGGCGCAGGGCGTCGAATGCGAAGTCGAATTCTCCTGGGGTGCCACCGAAGTGAAGGTGCCTGAGCTCGCCGACGCTATCGTCGACATCACAGAGACCGGCTCATCCATCAAAGCCAACAATCTGCGCATCGTCGCTCAGCTGATGGAGACCACCACCGTCCTCGTCGCGAACAAAGCCGCCTGGGCCAATCCCGCCAAGCGCGCCAAGATCGAACAGATCGTCCTCATGCTGCAGGGTGCCCTCGCCGCACAGCACATGGTCGGCCTCAAGTTCAACCTCCCGAAGGCCAAGCTCGACCAGATCGCCGCCGCCCTCCCCGCCTTGCGTAATCCGACGGTCTCCCCGCTGAGCAATCCCGAGTGGGTCGCCGTCGAGACGATCATCGACACCCGCCAGGCGCGCGAATTCATCCCGACCCTCAAGGCCGCCGGCGCTGAGGGCATCGTGGAGTATCCGATTAACAAACTCGTCTACTGACGACCCTCGCCATGGCTGACTCCGTCCGCATCGGCCTCATCCAGCTCACCGCCGAGGACACCCCGGCGGCGAACGTGCGCAAGACCTTGCCCCGCATCGAAGAAGCGGCGGCCAAGGGCGCCAAGATCATCGGCCTGCAGGAGATGTTCACGACGA
>CAIVYX010000049.1 GCA_903910245.1 uncultured Opitutia bacterium
GTCATCGAATACGGCGTCATCCGCGAGATGGACAGCGCCTACGCCTCGATGCTCAGCGGCGAGATCGACTTCATGCCGATCATGATGCCGCGCTACTGGTACGGCACCAACGAGAAGAAGGCCTACCAGAACGGCTACCTCACCAAGGCCCAGTTCTTCAACGATATCCCCCGCCCTCCCTACGGACTCTACCTGAACACGCAGAAGCCGCTCCTCTCCGACCTCGACGTGCGCGTTGGGCTGCAGCACGCCACCGACTTCCAGCGCGTCATCGACGGCTTCTATCGCGGCGACTACGAACGCCTTAACCAGTTCAGCGAAGGCCTGGGGAAGTTCACCGACCCCTCCATCCGCCCGCGGCGCTACTCGCCCGAGCTCGCCCGTGCCGCCTTTGCCAAGGCCGGCTTCACCCAGGTCGGCCCCGACGGCATCCTCATGAACGCCGCAGGCGAACGCCTTTCCTTCCGCCTCACCTTCGACACCTCCGATCGCCGCAAGTATCTCGCGACCCTCGTCGAATCCGCCCGTCGCTGCGGCGTCGAATATCGCCCCGAGACGCTCGAGCACACGACCATGTACCGCAAGGTCATGGAAAAGAACCATGATATCGTCTTCTGGGCCTGGTCGGTCTCCGGCCGCATCCCCGCCCTCTGGGAATCGCACCACACCGACAACGCCGTCGAGAAACTGGCCGACGGACGCAAGGTGCCGAAACGCCAGACGAATAATATCACTGGCATCGACGACCCTGCGCTCTCCAAGATTATTGATCAGTTCCGCAACGCCACCGAGGAGACCGAGATGATCAAGCTGTCTTTCGCGATGCAGCACCGCATCCACGACCTCGCCGACTTCATTCCGGGATTCAAAGTACCGGGCTACCGCATCGCCCACTGGGATTGGGTCAAGTTCCCGACAGGCTTCGACGTCCGCTCGGCCGAAGACCCGGGCCAGTACGGCCTCTTTTGGCTCGACCCCAAGCAACGCGAGGTCGACCTCAAGGATTTCCTCGACGGCAAGGTGCGCGGCGCGCCGAAGACGGTCATCGAAGACCGCTGGCGCACCGAATGACCGCCGTTCTTCCTTTCCCTTCGCCACCGCCCGACCTATGTTGCCGACCATGTCCGCCGAGCCCCTCCTGAAAGTCCAGGATCTCTGCGTCACCTTCCGCACCGGTGACCGTGCGACCATCGCCGCCCAAGGCGTGAGCTACGAGCTCGCCGCCGGCGAAGTCCTCGCAATTGTCGGCGAATCCGGCTCCGGTAAGTCCGTCTCCGCCCTGGCACTCACGCGCCTCCTTCCGCCTGAGCCTTCCTGTACCCTGTCCGGTTCAGTGAAACTGGCTGGCGTCGAACTGCTCGGCCTCCCCGAGGATAAGCTCGCCAAAGTTCGCGGTGGCTCAATCGCCTACATCTTCCAGGAACCCGGCACCTCCCTGAATCCAGTCTACACGATCGGCTTCCAGATCGGCGAGGCCGTCGCCCTCCACCGCCCTGAGGTCAAAGATGTCAACGCGGAGGTCATCCGCTCCCTCGCCGAGGTCCACATCCACGACCCCGAACGCGTTGCGAACCAATACCCACACGAGCTCTCCGGCGGCATGCAACAGCGTGCGATGATCGCCATGGCGCTGGCGTGCAACCCACAGATCCTCGTGGCCGACGAGCCCACCACCGCTCTCGACGTGACCATTCAAAAGGAAATCATGGATCTTCTCGCCCGCCTCCGTCGTGAGCGCGGCATGAGCATTGTCCTCATCACCCACAATTTCGGCATCATTGCGAACTTCGCCGATAAGGTGGCGGTGATGTGGAAAGGCAGCATCGTCGAGTCCGGCCCAGTCGAGCAGATCATGCGCACTCAGTCACACCCCTACACTAAGGCCTTGATTGCCTGCATCCCACGCCTCGGCCAGCGACGCCGGCGCCTCACCACCTTGTCCGACGAACTCAGGGTCTCCCGATGAGCGACAACCTCCTCGAAGTCAGCGACCTTTCCGTCCACTACCCCGGCCGTGCCGCCTGGTTCTTCCAGAAAGCCAAACCCAAGAAGGCCGTGGACGGCATCTCCTTCGTTGTGCCGAAGGGCAAGACCGTCGGACTCGTCGGCGAATCCGGCTCGGGTAAGACGACCACCGGCCGCGCGATCGTGAAGCTCGCGCCGCTGACCGCTGGCAAGATTCTCTACCAAGGCGTGGATATCGGCGTCCTCTCCAACTCCGCCTTCCTTCCGTGGCGTAAGAAGATCCAGATGATCTTCCAGGACCCTTACAACTCACTCAATCCGCGCGCCGACATCCTGAGTATTCTCTCCGAGCCACTTGAAATCCACTTCCCGCAGATGACGCGGGAGGACCGCGAAGCCCGCTGCGCGGAGCTCCTCCGCAGCGTCCAGCTCCCAGCCGAACACCTGCGCCGCTTCCCGCATGAATTCTCCGGCGGTCAGCGCCAGCGCATCGGCATCGCCCGCGCCCTCGCCGTGCAGCCCGAACTCATCATTTGCGACGAGCCCGTCTCGGCGCTCGATGTCTCCGTCCAGGCGGAAGTCGTCAACCTCCTCCAGGACCTGCAGGAACAGTTCGGCCTCACCTACCTCTTCGTCGCCCACGACCTCGCCGTCGTCGAACATGTCAGCGACCACATCCTCGTGATGTCCAAGGGTATGATTGTCGAACAAGGCACGCCGGCCGAGATCCTCGGGAATCCGCAGCACGACTATACGAAGACGCTGCTGGCCGCGGTGCCCCGGTTCTGATGTCCGCGGAAGCCCAGTCGAAGCTCGACGGTACGACGCGTGGCCTCGGCCTGCTGCTCATTGGCATGGCCGCGTTCACGACCTGGGATCAGTGGGCCATCTGGAGCACCAAGGACGATTACACCTTCGGCTACCTCGTGCCATTCTTCTCCGCTTACGTGCTCTGGGATCGCTGGGAGGAGCTCCGTGCCCTGCTAACGGGCGAACAGACCGACGTCGCCGCGCCAACGTCGAAAGGCGTGCTCACCCTCGCCCAGCTGCTGGCGTTCGCTTCCCTCGCGCTCTTCGGCTTAGGCGCTGCCGCTCGTGCCATCTTCGGCACCGGCATCGGCCCCACCCTGGCCATCTCCTTTGGCTTGGCTGGCGGCGCCCTCACGTTCGCTTTCCTTTCCGTCCGCGGACCGCAGGAGGCCGTTGCGACATCAGCCTCTCGCTGGCGAGCCGTCGGGCTGCTCCTCTTTCCCGCCGGCGTCTGGCTGATCTCTGGCCCTTTCCTCTTCCTCGTCGACAATCAGATCAAGGGCGAGCTACTCACCAACGTGACGGAAATCGTCTCCGGCATCCTGCGTGCCAACGATCACGCCATCCGCGTCAGCGGTAATACGATCATCTTCCCCAACGGTGATGCGGTCGGCGTAGCGGAGGCCTGCTCGGGCATCCGTTCGCTCTCGGCCTGCGTCTTTGCTGGCGCCTTCCTCGGCGCGGTCTTCCTCGAAGGCGGCTTCCCGGGCGCGCTACTCCGTCGCATCGCGATGATCAGCTTGGCCGGCTTCACCGCCATCCTGCTGAACATCGGCCGTAACACCACCCTCACCTTCCACGCGCTGCACCACGGATCGAAATCGCTGGAACGCGACTTCGCCGGAGTCGAGCACGGCCAAGCCGGCTTCTCCTCGTTCGGCACCGTCCATGATTTGGCTGGCAATGTCGCCATGGTCGCCGCCTTGATTATCCTCGTGGCCTTCGTCCCGTTGCTCAACCGACTCGGACGCCGCCGCGACAACCGCCCTTCCGCATGAGAATCCTTTTCGTGACCCCCGAGCTAGCGCCCTGGTCCAAGGCCGGCGGCCTCGGCGATGCCACCGTGGCGCTGGGGAAGGCTTTGGCCGCTAAGGGTCACGACGTCCGCGCGGTGACGCCCCTGTACGGCTCCGTCCCCGGTCGCGAGAAGATGGGCACGCTCATCGAGTCGCTCAAGGTCGACGTGAACGGCGACGCCCGCAAAGCCGGCTGCCGCATCCGTACGCTTCAGGTCTCGCCGAACTTCGAGGCCTGGTTCGTCGAACACGAAGATTTCTACGGGGCCCGCGAAATCTATCCGGCGCGGGACGATGCCGGCGAACGCGCCGCCTTCTACGGACGTGCCGCTCTGGACGCATGCCTGACGACCAGCTGGATCCCGGACGTCATCCATTGCCACGACTGGACCGCTGGCCTCGTGCCCGTTCTCCTGAATACCACGCTCAAGCAGTCCGCCCTCGGCCAGGCGAAGACCGTCATCTCTATTCATAACCTGCAGCACCAAGGCCTCTATCCCAAGCGGATTATGGCCTACCTCGGTCTACCCGCATTCCTCTGGAGTCCGCAGGAACTCGAGTGCCTTGGCGGCGTCAACTTCCTCAAGGGTGGCATCCTCCACGCCGCCAAGGTCATCACCGTCAGCCCGACTTACGCCAAGGAAATCCTCACCCCGGCCTTCGGCTACGGACTGGACGATGTCGTGCGTCGCCGCGCGGGCGACCTGCGGGGCATCCTCAACGGCGTCGACCGCGACGAGTGGAACCCCGAGGCCGACGAGCATATCGCCGCCGCGTTCTCGGCCAAGAAGCCCGCGGGCAAGGCCGAGTGCAAGACCGCCCTCCTGCGCGAACTCAACCTCGCTACCAATCGTGACGTTCCGCTCGTCGGCGTCGTCTCGCGCCTCTGGGAACAGAAGGGCCTAGACCTCGCCGTCAGCGTGCTCCCGAAATTCCTGCGCGAAGGCAGCTTGCAGTTCGTGCTCCTCGGCAGCGGTGACGCCTGGTTGGAAAATGAGTTCAAGCGACTCGCCGTCGACTTCCCCGAGCTCTGCGCCGTCCGCATCGGCTACGACAACGGACTCTCCCACCGGATTGAGGCAGGGTGTGATTTCTTCTTGATGCCCAGCCGCTTCGAACCGTGCGGCCTGAACCAAATGTATTCGATGGCCTATGGCACTCTCCCGATTGTTCGAGCCACCGGCGGCTTGGCCGACACCGTGCGCGGCTGGGACGGAAAGAAGCAAGGCACCGGGATTATTTTTGAGCATGCGGACCAAGGCGGCATCGAATGGGCCCTCAACCGGGCGCTGGAACTTTATCAGCACCCTGCGACCTATAAGTCACTGCAGAAGACCGCGATGGCGTCGGAGTTCAGTTGGGCGAAGTCGGCCGAAGCCCATCTCGAGTGTTACCTCAGTTAAGACAGTGATTCAGGCTTAAAATAAAGCATCACCGGCAAGAACTCCGCCGACAAAGACGAAGATGTCGCGATCAGACTTTCCTACCCGATCTTGGGCTTCACCAGCACTCTGTCCTATTCGAACGGTGGCGGCACCTTCGCTGGCGCCAACGAAGCTGCCACGGCAGTCACGCTGAGGAAGACCTTCCAAGGTCTGAGCTAAAACTCCTAGCAAAAGGGGTGCTTTCCTAAAGGGAGAGCACCCCTTCTTCTTTGTTGGGTTGAAAAACGCCCCGGGACAGTAATGTTGCCCTTCCTCCATGATCGAGTCCGCCCGCAAACCTGACTGGCTCCGTGCCAAGCTCCCCAGCGGCCCGGACTTCCTGGAAACCAAAAGGAACGTCGACGAGCATAAGCTACACACGGTCTGCCAGTCCGCGCAGTGCCCCAACATGGGCGAATGCTGGTCCCGCGGCAGCGCGACGGTGATGATCCTCGGCAATGTCTGCACACGCTCGTGTACCTTCTGCGCCGTGCTCTCCGGCCGGCCTAGCGAACTCGACCTCGGCGAACCCGCCCGCGTGGCCGAGTCCATCGCCCTGATGAACCTCAAGCACGTGGTCATCACCTCCGTCGCCCGCGACGACCTCAAGGATGGCGGCGCCTCCGTCTGGGCCGCGACCGTCCGCGCCACCCGTAATCGTTGCCCGAATACCACCATCGAAGTCCTGCCGGCCGACTTCCGCGGAGAACAGGAGCACCTCGACACGCTCCTCGACGCGCGCCCCGACATCCTCAACCATAATCTCGAGACGGTCGAACGCCTCCAGCGCCCGATTCGCAAGACCGCCCGCTACGACCGTTCCTTCTGGGTGCTCAAACACGCCAAATCCCGCGACTTCATCACGAAGACTGGCATCATGCTCGGCATCGGAGAGCAGAAGGAAGAAGTCGCCCAGGTCATCCGCGACATCGCCGCTGCCGACGTTGATATCCTGACCATTGGCCAGTATCTCTCGCCCAGCAAGGAACACGCGCCCATCGACCGCTGGGTGACACCCGATGAATTTGCCGAGTGGAAAACCTTTGCGCTCGCCGCCGGCGTCAAGCACGTCGAGTCCGGACCCTTGGTACGCTCCTCCTATCGCGCTGACGAACAAGTCGTGAAGTTCAGCCTGATGGATCGCCGCCAGCGACCCGCCCGCTAACCCGTGGAAGGCCTGCCTCCCGTCGATTTCCGCGGCGAGCTCAACGATGAGCAGTACGCCGCAGTGACCTCGCCGCGAGGACCCGCGCTCGTGCTCGCTGGCGCTGGCTCGGGCAAGACCCGCACCCTCACCTACCGCGTCGCTTGGCTCCTGCACCAAGGCGCCAATCCCTGGGATATCCTCCTGCTGACCTTTACGAACAAGTCGGCAAAAGAGATGCTCGAACGCGTCGAGGACCTCACCGGCGTCCCGCGCGGGCAGTTCTGGGGCGGCACCTTCCATTCGATTGGCCAGCGCATCCTACGCCGCAATGCGGCCGTGGCCTCGCGTTCGCCGGACTTCACCATCCTCGACCAGAAAGAATCGGAACACCTGTTCTCTGAGATCGTGAAGTCGATTGACGGTGCGTTCATCAAGGACAAGACGAACCCGAAGGCGGCCGTCATCCTCGACGCCTATTCGCACGCACGTAACACGCTGCGCCCGCTGCCGGACGTCCTCGCCGAACGCCTCGATTGGATGAAGGGCGGCCCGGAGAAGCTGCTGCAATTCTGTACGAGCTATGAGGCCGCGAAGAAGGAGCGGAACCTCTGCGACTTCGATGACCTGCTCAGCCTCTGGCTTTTCGTCCTCGAGAACGACCCGGCCGCCCTTGCCCACTATCGCCAGCGCTTCCAACATATCCTCGTGGACGAGTTCCAGGACACGAACCGTCTGCAGAGCCGCATCATTGACCTGCTCGCCAGCGAACACCAGATCATGGCCGTCGGCGACGACGCGCAGTGCATCTACACCTGGCGCGGCGCCGACTGGGAGAACATCGTAGCCTTCCCGAATCGCCACCCGGGCACACTGATCCACACGATCGACACGAACTACCGCTCGACGCCGGAGATCCTGGCCTTCGCCAACGAGATCCTCAGCCACCGTCCGCGCATCGAGGGCTTCGACCGCCGCCTCAAGGCCGTCCGCCCGCGCGGCCCGCAACCCACCGTCTTCACCGTCGGCGACACGTCGCAGCAAGCGAAGCTCGTGGTCCGCAAGATCATGCAGCTGCACCACGAAGGGCACGCCTTGGCGGACATTCATGTGCTCTACCGCGCGCATTACCAGTCGCTCGACCTGCAGATGGAACTCAACGCGACGGGCGTGCCGTTCGTCATCACCAGCGGCCATAAGTTCTTCGACCTCACGCACGTGAAGGACATCCTCGCGCACCTGCGCTTCGTCCATAACCCCCTCGACCAGGTCGCACTCTCCCGCCTGCTCTGCCTCCTCCCGAAGGTCGGGCCCGTCGCCGCCGAGAAGATCAGCAAGGCCGCCCGCGAGGCCGAGCAGGCCCAAGGCCGCGGCATGGTCCGGGCGCTCCGCGACGATGCGGTGCTTAAACGCGTACCGGAATCGGCCAAGGACGATTTCAACGACCTCACGATCACACTTGAGGACATGCTCGAAGGACTAGAAGCCGCGAAGGCCAAGCCCGGTCCCTCCGGACCGGCGCCCGATCTATTTGTCGCCGCCTCCGATACGAACTCCGTCAAAGTATCCCGCACCCCCGCCGAGACCGTCCGCGTCTGTATCGAGGGTTGGTACGGTAGCTTCATGAAGACGATCTTCCCTGACTGGAAGGAACGCGAGCAGGACCTCCAAGGCCTCATCGGCTTTGCTTCCAAGTTCGAGGATGTCGGCGACCTCGTGGCCCAAGTGGCCCTCCTGAACGGCGAGTCTTCCGACAAGAAGGCTGAGCCGGAGGAGGACATGCTCCGCCTCACCACCATCCACCAGTCCAAGGGACTCGAGTTCCCAATCGTCTTCCTCTTAGGGGTCGCCGACGGGCTCCTCCCGCTGACCCGCGCTATCGATGAAGGCGACGTCGAGGAGGAGCGCCGACTGTTCTACGTCGCCTGCACCCGGGCCGAGAACATGTTGTTCCTTTTCGCCCCCCGCTTCGCGGTCTCCGGCGAAGGCTACCGCCCGCTGGATCCCTGCCGTTTTCTGGAAGAAATGAGCCCAGATTGTTACGAATTGGCGGATTATGCCCATCGTCGGCTCTGAGTTCGTATGACAGCCAGATGGGGGTA
>CAIVYX010000050.1 GCA_903910245.1 uncultured Opitutia bacterium
CGCAGCCTTGGCGGCCTTGGTCGGCTTCGGGGCGGCGAGCGTGTCGGGGAAGACGAAGCGCAGTCCGGCGATGGGGGCCTCGGTTTGCGGGGTTTCGCCGAGGATGTCGAAGGCGGTCTTGGTGATGCCTTTGAACTTATTGCCTTCGACGGTGAAACCGCCGCCGCTATTGGGCGTGGAGATTTTGAGCAGGTTGACTGGGATGAGTTTCAGGCCGAGTTTCCGCTCGGCTTCCCGCTGCTGCTGGGTGCGTTCCCATTGGGCGAGCACTGCCGGGGCCGGCTCCTGCAGTCGTTGGTTGAGGTCAGCGATGCGGGCGAGTAGGGCGGGGAGCTCATCCGTCTTGAGGACGGTTTTGCGCAGCGCCGAGGGCAGCGAGTTCACGCCGGCGTTACCATCGGCGGCTCGGTCGTCGAGGGTATTGAAGAAGGCGAAGATGCGGTAGTAGTCTCTCTGGCTGATCGGATCGAACTTGTGGTCGTGGCACTGCGCGCATGCGAGGGTCAGGCCCAAGATGGATTCGCCGAGGGTCTTCACGCGGTCGGCGTTGTAGTTGACGAGGTTCTCGGCGGGAATCGTGCCGCCCTCGTGGGTATTCATGTTATTACGCTGGAAGCCCGTGGCGATGAGCTTGCCGTCGTCGGTATCCGGCATGAGGTCGCCGGCGATCTGTTCCGCGATGAAGCGGTCGTAGGGCTTGTTATCGTTAAAGGCCTGGATGACCCAATCGCGCCAGAGCCAGAGGTGGCGGCCGCCATCGATGGAGAAGCCGTTGGTGTCGGAGTAGCGGGCGGCATCGAGCCAATCGAGGCCCATGCGTTCGCCGAAGTGGGGGTTAGCTAGCAAGCGGTCGACGAGTCGTCCGTAAGCGTCGGGCTGCTTGTCTTGGACGAAGGCTTCGACTTCGGCGGCGGTCGGAGGCAGTCCGGTCAAGTCCAGCGTCACGCGACGGATGAGCGTGTAGCGGTCGGCTTCGGGCGAAGGGTGTAGGCCAGCTTCGGCCAATTTCCTGGTAGCCCAGTAATCAATGGCGGGAAGTTTGTTCGTGACCGGTAGGGCGGGGCGCTTCGGGGCGACGAAGGCCCAGTGCTCTTCATACTTCGCACCTTGCTCGATCCAAGCCTTGACCTTCGCCTTGTCGGTCGCCGTGAGCTTCAGATGTGATTTCGGCGGCGGCATCACGTCATCTTCGTCGGTGGAATTGATGCGTTCCCAGACGACGCTCTTCGTTAGGTCACCTGCCACGATGGGCGTGCCGTTCTTGTGCTCGCGCGTGGCCTCTTCGGAGAGGTCCAGTCGGAGTTTGGCCTTACGGGCTTTCTCGTCGGAGCCGTGGCAACTGAAGCAGTTCTCGGAAAGGATCGGGCGGATGTCCCGGTTGAACTGGATGTTCTCAGCTTGGACGGTCACTACGGCGTTCAGGCTGACAAAGAGGGCGAGTTGCAGGGGGCGATGCATCTGGTCTTTAGACAACGACGAGCGGAAGGGGTTTCAATCTGTATCGTCGCCGATGGACCCCGGGTGTTCGCCTTACCTTTGGGCTGGAGGGGGCGGGGCGATAGGGTAGATTTTTGGCCACCCCCTATGGCCTCTGCACCGCTGCCTTCGTCCCGTCGTGAATTCCTTGGCGCCGCTGCCTTCGCCTTGGCTGGCCTGGCGACCGCTTCGCGCCTCGCCGCGGCCGATGCGCCCAAGGTGTCGGTGAAGCGCCCACCAAATCCGTTCGTTTACAAGTTCAACATCGGCAAGATTGAGGCCTTCTCGATCAGCGACGGCCATATGCTCTTCAAGCAGGGCCTTGAGCTTATGTGGCCGGAGACGGATCGCCCCATGATGAAGGACGCCCTGGTCTTCAATCGCGAGCGCCTCGATGCGTTGCCGCTCTACATTAATATCATGGGCTTGAAGATCGGCGACGAGGTTGCGCTGATCGACGCCGGTTTCGGCGAGCGTCATCCCAATCCGAATTTCGGCTGGGTCGCCGAGGGCCTCCGTCAGCTGGGGATCAAGCCTGAGCAGGTCACGACCGGCTTCCTCAGCCATTCGCATTCCGATCACCTCGACGGCTTCGTCGACAACGGCAAGCCGGCCTTCCCGAACGCCAAGATTTACCTGCTCAAGGAGGAGTATGACTTCTGGCGCGGTCCGAGCCCCGACTTCTCTAAGTCTAAGCGCGATAAGAAGCCGTTGCCTAACATGGTGAAGACCATCTGCCGTAACTTCGATATCCTCAAGGACCAGCTCGTTATCGCCAAGGACGGCCAGAAACTCTTCCACAACGCCGTCACCGTCATCGCGGCCCCAGGCCACACCGACGGCCACGCCTGCTTCGAGATTCGCTCCGAGGGCGAATCACTCGTGCACATCAGTGACGTCGTCCATCACCATATCCTCATGTTCGATAACGTCGGCTGGACCGTCGCCATGGACCATGATCCCGAGACTGCGGTCAAGACGCGTAAGAAGCTCTTTGCGCGCATGGCCAAGGAGAAGAGTCGTGCCTTCGGCTTCCACCTGCCTTGGCCGGGCATCGGCACCGTGGTGCCCAAAGGCGACCAGTATGCCTGGGTCCCCGAGCGTTTCAGTTGGGGCTCCTGAGGACTTTACTGAAAGACCACTGGCGCTGCTGGAGCTGGGGCGGCGGAAGGAGCCGACGTTGGCGTAGGGGCTCCGCTTGTCGTGGGCGCGGCCGGCTGGCTTTGGATACGCTGAATCTCCGATAGGATGAGGGCGAAGCCTTGCTGGCGTAGGCTGTTCATCTCGGAGAGCATAGCATCGCGTTCATTATCCGGAGCGGCCGCCCAAGCGGCTTCGATCTGGTGACGGCGATCCAATAGCGAACGGTATTCCGGACGCCTGACCGCTTCATTATAGGCTTGGGCTGCCCTGGGGTCCGATTCGATCAGGGTCTGGCGGACGCGGCGGCCTTCTTCCTTTAGGTCGGTGAAGCGCTCTTCCATCTGGGCACGCTTGGCGGTCATCTGGGCGGGGGCCTCGGGGGCGGAGCGGGGAGCGGGTATGGATGCGACCGGCTTGGCGGCGCGGACAGTCTCGATGGGGCTGGCAGCCTTCATGCGCTCCATCGGGTTTTTCGAAGCAGCATTCGGTGCGAAGAAGCGCCAGGCACCAAGCCCGACGGCAATAAGCAGGAATAATGCGAGCAGTGTCTTACGCATGGGGGTCTTTCGGTTTGTCAGGCAGATGGCGTCGGAGTTCCTTGATTTCGGCGTGGAGCGCACGGATATCGTGGCGGAGCTCCTCATGATCACGGGTCTCCTTAGGCAGGATGAGCTTCGAAGTTACGATGGCGGACATCGAGCCGAAGAGGGCGATGCCGATGAGCATCAAGACCGAGGCGATGATCCGGCCTTCGGTCGTGACTGGATAGGTATCGCCGTAACCTACCGTCGTGACCGTTGTGAGTGCCCACCAGAGGGCGTCGCCACCGGTCTTGATGGTCGCGTTGGCAGCTCCCCGCTCCACTTCGACGATCAGCATCGTGCTGAAGAGGACCATCACTAGGGCGACACCGGGTAGGGCGAGCAGCTTCTCGTTGAGCGAGGTGCCGTGCGTCAGCGTGCTGAGTTTCTTCAGAACGCGGATGAGGCGGATGAAACGGTAGATACGAATTGCTTGCAGGGACCGGAAGGCCGGCTCGAAGGGGATGCTGGCGAGCACGTCTAACCAAGCCCAGCGCCAGTAGTTTGCCGCGTACTTTTCGCGTCGCCAGCGGACGAAGACGTCAGCGAGGAAGATGACGCAAGACGCCGTGTCGACCATGCGCAGGACCGAAAGGACGCCGGGCGGGATATGCAGGAAGGTCTCTAAAATGACCAGTAGCAACGAGACGACTGCGACGACGAGTACTAACCAATCCCAAGGATTCAGCCGTTGGCGAAGTTGTTCTTCGATTTTCATTGGTTTAGCGAGGGAGCAGGACGTCCGTCTCGCTGAGTTTAAAGCGGACGCTGACGACGGAGTTCTGCTCGGTGCCAGCGGCGTATTGGACGTAGGTCGTGGCCACAATTGTGCCGTCGGCGAGGAGCTCGACGCCGGGGTACCCACAATCCCCGGCGCGCTTGCCGTAATGATGGAGGAGTTTAACGCGGGTTTGGCCGGGTCGGCCGGCCTTTAGGTCATCGTAGGTGCCGACCCAGGCGACGAAGTGTCCTTTGGTCGGGCTGTTGAGGGCTTGGTCGCGGAAGCAGACGACCATGCGGCCGTCGGACGTAAAGACGCCGTTATGACGATCGCCCGTGAGGCCCCAGCTCGTATCGACCGGGGTCGACCACGTCGCGCCTTCATCTTGGCTGAACATCATCAGGCTACGACCCTTGTGGGTATTCTCTCGGAGGAGGCAGGCGAGCTCCTTACCGTCGGGAGAATGGAAGACGAAGGGCTCGCAGGGATTCTTGCCGGCGACCTCGGCGACGATACGGGGTTCGGACCAAGTAAAACCGCCGTCTGAGGTGATCGTCTGCAGCGTGACGAGCGGGGCCTTGTCAGCGCCGCCCGGTCCGCGGTGATAGAGGCCGAGGGTCCGGCCGTCCTTAAGCCGGACCACGCTGCTGAAAGTCATCACGCAGGGGAAGTTGAGCGGGGGCATTTCCTTCCAGGTCTGGCCATCGTCCTCACTCATGATGCTCGGCATGCCCGGGCCGCCGCGTTTGCCGAGGGCGGCGGAGAAGACCCAGAGACGGGCTTTGCCAGCTGGGTCGACGATGCGATAAATGCTCGGGCAGTTCTGGTGGGTCGAGAAGCCCTTCGGCAGGCTGGCGTCGAGGCGCGTCCAGGTCAGGCCACCGTCGTCGCTCCGAGCCATCGGGCCGGCGGCTCCGCCGTGGTTGATGCACCAGACCGAGAAGATCGTCTGGCTGTTCGGCATCAGCAGCGTCGTCGGGTGGCCTTGGTAAAGCGTCGACGTGCCCGCGGCTAAGACCACCTGGCGTTCCTTCTGCCCCGAGAGGTCGACCAACGGCAAGTTCGGCTTCTCTTCGGCTGCGACCAAGGCGGCTAGGCAGAGCAGGGCGGGGAGCAGGGGGCGCATATTGATTTGTTTATCGGTACCAGAAGTCCTGCCAAGCCTGTTTGGGGTGTTAATCCCTCGTTTAGGCCCTGGGGGTCATGCGCGACGAATGACGGATGCCCTATTGCTATCTCTTTCCGCAAAGCGTATTAAATTTGTAATGACACGCCGTTCCCTCTGGCCGGATTGTCCCCATCGACTCTGGCGGATACCCCTCATCGGTTTTATCGATGAACGCCGTCGGCACCGTCGTGGTATCATTCCTGTGATGAAATCCCTCAACCCTTCGCCGTGGCTGGCCTTCATCCTCGCCGCTTTGGCACTTATCATGCCTGCGGGGCTCCTTGGTGGCATGACCCCCGCTGAGGTGATGAAGTATAACACCACGTCCGCTTATGCCGGTAATGGCGACAAGCTCGCTCAATATAATCTGGGGGTTTGCTTTAGCTCTGGCCTAGGGGTGCAGGCGGATCCCGCGCAAGCAGTCGCCTGGTGGCGCAAGTCGGCTGCGCAGGGTTTCGCCCCAGCGATGTATAACTTGGGATATAGTTATGTAAATGGCATCGGCACTAAGCAGGACCTTGCCCTCGGTGTATCCTGGTATCGCAAATCCGCCGATCTCGGGCACGTGCCGGCGATGTGCAATCTTGGGATTTGCTACGAGGATGGGGTGGGTATCCGGGCGGACGCTGCGGAGGCGATCAAATGGTTAGGGAAGGCCGCCGCGCAAGGCGATGTAGCTGCCACCATTCGTCTGGACCTGATGCGCGGCAGGCTTGAGGCGGATAAAGCGAGACCCACCAATTCCGCTACCAAGGATAAGGGTACCTCTGGCAGTGCGGCGCCATCCGGTCAGCCATTGTCGAAAGAATACCTCAAAGTCATGGAGGCTAAGGCCTTGGCCGGTGATGCCGTCGCTCAGGTGGTTTTGGGTCATGCATATCGATATGGCAACGGTGTGGACAAGGATCCTGCCATCGCCCTTCGCTGGTTCCGCGAATCAGCCGAACTGGGGAACCCTACGGCCCAATATTATCTCGGACGTAGTTATTATGATTTTACGGACTATCCGTCCGTGGTTCGGCCTGATCATCCGTTGGCGGTATCTTGGTGGCTCAAGTCGGCTGCGCAGGGGACTATCGAAGCAATGGAAGCACTGGGTTTTTGCTACTCACGTGGTTACGGTGGACTCACCAAGAATGACGTCGAAGCTTACGCCTACTTGTCTTTGGCTTCCCCGAAGAGCCGAGCAGCCCAATCTCAGCTAACTGTTCTCGAGAGGGTAATGACTTTGGCAGCACGCGAGGCTGGCGCGAAGCGCGCCGTGGAATTGTCGAAGGAGATTGCGATGAGCATCTCAACGACGAAGAAAACCGATTCGGGCGGGACAAGTGGCGGCGTCGATAAACTCGAACAGTCGAAGAAAGCCAAGGAGGCCGAGCTGCTGCGCAAGGGTGCCTAAGCCCGACCTCGCTTTACTTGCCGCCATGACTCGAGCTCCAATGGAATCTATGACGGTCACCGTGATTCGAAAGAACATAGCCGGCCCGACGATTGGGCTGCTGGGTCTCGCGGTCATGTCGTTGGCGACCGGGTGTGCTAGTCGGCCCTATCCGAAAGGTGGAGATGGTCAGCCCGGTATGGTGATTTTTATCCCTTTTATCCTCGCGAACGAGGTCGCGCTATACGCGATTGAAAAGAAGAAGCAGACGGCGGCGGAGGCCCACGAGGCTGAGCTATTGTCGCAGGTGCACCGATTCAAAGAACTAAGGACGCTTGCGGTCAAAGGAGACGCGGCAATTCAGTGCGAGCTGGCCTTCTGCTATCTGCGTGGCCGCGGGGCTATCCGGGATGTCAGACAAGCGACCTTCTGGTTCCAGCAGTCGGCCAGACAGGGGTTCGCCGAGGCGCAGAACGAACTCGGACTTTGTTACTATAACGAAATCGGGGTAAGGCGTGACGATATCGAGGCCTGCGCCTGGTGGTCTTTGGCCGCTCCGTCCCATGAGCAAGCCAGGGCCAGCTTGGTTTATGTCGAGGCGAATACGGAAAATCGCTTAACGAAGGAAGCTTTCGCCGCCTTCCGCACCTCAGTACGGCAGCGGGCCGTCGAAATTAAATTACCATGAAGGTCTGGACTCTCATCTGCATGCTCGGGCTCACTGGCTGCCAGAACCGTGATCTCGAAAAATCCAAATACGTCCCGCACTATCTTAGCTCAAATAATCCTAGCTCCGGCTTCGAGTCGTTTTTCATCTTCACGGCGGTGGTGATAGGCGGGATGGCTTGGGCGATACAAACTACGGGCGTAAACCTGGAGCCCGCAGTGACCGCCGAACCGAGGGAACGGGTGCTGAGCGCGCATGCGTTCGCTACTCTGAGCGCCGCAGCGAAGCGGGGGGACCCTGTTGCCCAGAATAACTTGGGCGTCTGTCATTACATCGGACAAGCCGTCGTCCCGGACCGAAAGCTGGCGGTCTATTGGTATCGACTCTCCGCCGATCAGGGATTTCCGCACGCTCAGGCGAATCTGGCCCGCTGCTATGCGACAGGGGAGGGCGTCTGGAAGGACGAGGCTGAGGCTTACGCTTATGCCAGTCTGGCGGGATTGAATCAGCCCGGGATGTCAGAGCTGGTGGCTGGTCTTTCGCCTTCGGCTATCGTCGCCGGCAAACGACGCGGAGCGGAACTCGCCGCGGCGCTCTCCGCCAAGCAGGCAGCGAGGAAGGCGAAAGATGTGACCAAGTGAGCGCCTCGGCATGTGCATGGCTCGGTCTTTGTCATGCCTGATACCCTGTATCAGGATTAACGATGCACGCTGGCGCCCGAACTGTGTTATAGTTGATTCATGTCCAACCCTACAAAGTCAGTATCCAGCAGCCCATCGAGATCATTCGCTTGGCTGGCGGCCGCCCTATTAGGCATAGCCATCATGCTCTCTACGACCGGATGCGCCGCGATGGGCGACGCCTTCGCTGAGGTCATCAGCTTCGGACTTATTCCTGCCGGCGAACTTCCATCGCATAAGTAGATTGGGAAGTAAAGTCGGCTGGGCCTGGCTCATTGCGCTCCTTGTTCTGTCAACATGGCCACAGGCTTTGTGATCGGTCCGTTTGCGGAGTGATGGGCTTCCGCTTAGGTCAGGCCATGGCTGAGCCGCTGACCTTCATCCCGACCCGAGAAGCCGCTTTGGCGCGTCTGGCGGAGTTCCTGCCTGCCGCGGGGCGCTATGCGGCGGAACGTAATTACGTCCGGCCGGGACATCCGAACATCTCAAGACTTTCTCCGTGGATTATCCATGGGGTCAGGCCGTACCCTGACGTAGTCGTAACTAGATCCGCCCATTTAGGGTGTTTTTAGTTACACCCTAAACCAGGGTACGGCCTGACCCCGTGTTCTGCCCACCCGCGGTTACTTCCCCTTCTGGGAGCGGATTAAGTCCGTCGGGTGAGGCGATGTCGTGGCTTTCCCTTTGCGTCTGGCCGAGGTTGGTATCAAATGGGGTCATCATGGGGTCAGGCCGTTATTGGGTGGTGCTGTTAGTAAACTCGGCTAAAAACCTCGATTTTTCTAACAGGCAAATTTACTAACGGCCTGACCCCGTTCTATCCTCGCTGGTCCACCCGCAAAGCCGGAGTGACGCCTTTGTTCTGATAGGCTGCATCAAGATTATCGATGCACGGTGGCGCCAGAGCTGTGTTATAGTTGTCTTTATGAAACCGTACACCTCTGGCTTTTGGTTGATCGCGGTAATCTTCGGCTTCGCAGTGCTAATGGGTGGGTGCTCAGATTCTCCTGGGGCGAGCCTGCCACAAGAAGTTGAAGGCTACAAGGCGAAGGCCAAACAGGGCGACGGAGTGGCACAAGGCAGGCTTGGACTTTGTTACCTCTTGGGATTCGGAGTGAAGGCAGATCGGGATGAATGCAAAAAGTGCTTTCGACAGGCTGTAATCTTACTGCGCAAGGCCGCCGACCATGGAGATCATGTGGCCCAAACACAGCTAGGTCATTACTACTCAAATCCTTTTAACTCGGATGGGTCGGGCGGAGTGTTCGGTGTAGAACGGGATATGCCTGAAGCGGCCAAGTGGTATCTCATGGCCGCGGAACAGGGGGATACCGAAGCCCAAATAGAGCTCGCGAAGTACTACGAAAGTGACGGTTCCCGTGATTCGAAAAAAGCCATGAAATGGCAGCTCAAGGCCGCTGACCAAGGTGATGCCAACGCCCAGCTACGTCTCGGGGAATACTGGAACGGGGCACCGTCTTGCGTAGAGTGGTACCGCAAGGCTGCGCTCCAAGGGAATTCCGAAGCACAAGCAAGTTTGGGAAAACTCTACCTGACATATTGGCATATTGTGGGTGGCAAGAACAATTCCGAGGCCTACGCTTGGCTTAATCTTGCCGGACATCGAAACCCTACACGCGAAAATATATCACCTTTCGTTTTAGTTAGTCAGTTCGAAGCCATACAATCATCTAAATATGAAATAAGACGGGAATTTTCAGATAAATTTGCGTTAGGATTATCGCCTGAAGAACTGAGCCGAGGACAACAGCGCACGAAGGAACTCCAGAAAGAGATCGACGCGAACATCGCGGCGAAGAAGGACTTCGGCGATGACCCAGCGACTCAGTTCCTTATCGGATCAACGGTGTACGACTCTGTCTTCCGCACCCCGAGCACGGATGATTTGGTCGAGGCGGTGACGTGGTATCGAAAGGCCGCCGAACAAGGCCATGCCGAGGCCCAATTCAACCTAGGTGTTTGCTACTTCAATGGCAAAGGCGTGGTTAAGGATTTAAACGTTGCGTATGCTTATTGGAGTGTCGCTGGGATAACTAATGAGGACGCCCGTAATAATCTCGCCAGAATCGAAAGGCAGATGTCGGCAGACCAGATTGCCGATGGAAAGAAACGCGCAACGGAGCTCCAGAAGCAGATCGATACTAGGATAGCGGCGAAGAAGCCCCGCAAATAGCGATTACGGGGTTTCTTTCCATTAATTCTACTATGAGCTCACCCCTTCTCGTCAAAATCTCCCGGGACGGGAAAGAGTTCGGGAC
>CAIVYX010000051.1 GCA_903910245.1 uncultured Opitutia bacterium
TCCGCCGGCAGCCTGGGAATCCACCTGGGCCTTCGGCTTGATCGCGCTCGGCCTGATTGCCCTCGCCGTCGTCGCCCTCCGCCACTTCCTCCGCAAGGGCCCGCCGTCGCTGGCTCCACTCGCCCAACTCGACGTGGCGCTGCGCCTCGCCGAATCTGAGGCCGCGCCCGCCGCCATCGCCAAAGCCACACGCGCGCTCCGCGTGTACTTAGCAGCGACCGACGCGCGCGCGGCCGTCTCGCTTTCAACGGAAGAGCTGGTCTCAGTTTTAGCTGGCTTGCCGGTTTTCCTGCCAGCCCGCCAGCCCTTGCTCGCCGTGCTCCGGAGCGCCGACGCCGCGAAGTTCGCCGGCGCGTCCCTCGAGGTATCGCTACTCATCGCCGGCATCCGCGAGGCCGCCCAGCGCGTCGAGGATGCCCAGCGTACGTTCGCCCGGCCCGTCGCCGCACCGCTCGTCCCGCCCAAGCCCCGCCCGGCCGCATTCGATACGCCGCCGCCCCTCCCGGGCCCACCCCCATTACCTAGGAGGGATCACGCCTGATGGAACTCGGTTTCGAATATCAATATCCGTGGGCCCTGCTCCTGCTCGCGCTGCTGCCGCTTTATGCGTGGCTGCGCGGACGCGTCGGCAAGGCCGCGGCCCTGACCTATCCGGACACCTCGCTGCTCGATGGCCTCGGCCGGCCCGTGCGCGAACAAAGTGGCCGACTGCGCGCCTTCGTCCGCCTCCTCACGGCCGCGCTCCTCGTCATCGCCCTCGCGGGCCCGCGGACGGCGAACAAGGAGATTGAACGCGAGACTGAGGGCCTCGACATCATGATGGTCGTCGACCTTTCCTGGTCGATGATGGCCTTGGACATGAGCACGCCGCGCGCCGAAGTCACGCGCTGGCAGGCCAGCCAGAGCGTCATCTACGACTTCCTCTCGAAGCGCCCCGATGACCGCATCGGCGCCGTGGTCTTCTCCGGTAAGCCGTACCTACTGAGTCCGCTGACGATTAATAAAATCTGGGTCGAGAAAGGCATCGACCGCATGCACATCGGCGTCATCCAGGAAACTGGCACCGCCATTGGCGAAGCCGTGGCGATGGCCGTGGACCGCATGAAGAATACCAAGGGCAAGGGCTCCAAGGTCATCATCCTGCTCACCGACGGCGACGACAACATGAGCAAGGCCATCCTCCCTGTGCCGGCCGCCGAACTCGCCGCCGCGCTCGGTATCCGCATGTACTGCATCGGCCTCGGCAAGGATGAACCCACCGTCCTACCGCGCTTCGACACGCGCACGGGCAAGCTCTACCGTGACGTTCTTGGAAAGACGATCCCGATGCAGACCATCAACCCGGCCAACTACGAGATGCTCGGCAAGATGGCCAAGGTCGCCAACGGTCGCTTCTACCGCGCGCTCGACCAGAATCAGCTAAGCCGCGTCTACGAGGAGATCGATCGCCTCGAACGCACCGAGGTGCGCATCCGTGAATCCGTCGTCTACGAGAGCTATCGGCTCGTCTGGGCCGCCCTCGCCGGGGTTCTCCTCCTCCTCGAACTCGGCTGGGGCCTCCTGCGCCCCCGCTCTCCCTGAGCCATGGAAACCGCCGACTTCCATTTCGAGCACCCGTGGGTCCTGACCGTCGCCGTCCTCGGCGGCCTCCTCCTTTTCGTCGCCCTGTGCTGGGCGGAGCGCCGGCGCCGCCGCGGGCTCGCTGGCTTTGCGGCCGCCCGCCTGCTTGACCGACTCACCGCAGGCTATTCCTCCGCTCGTCGTCGCACCAAGGACGTCGCCCTCTCGCTCGCCTGCGCCCTGCTCGTCGCCTGCTTCGCCGGGCCGCGCTGGGGCGTCGAGGTTTCGCAACAAAAAGGTGCCACCGAGGACGTCGTCTTCGCGCTCGATGTCTCGAAGTCCATGCTGGTCTCCGACGTGAGCCCGACGCGCCTCGCGCGGGCCAAGGTCGCCATCGCTAACTTCATCCGCCGCAAGGGCACCGGTAACGTTGGGCTCATCGCCTTCTCGGGCCAGGCCTTCCTGCAGTGTCCGCTGACGCGCGACTACGACGCGTTCTTCCGTACCCTCGAGGAGACCGACACCGGCAGCATCCAAGTCGTCGGCACCGACATCGGCCGCGCGATTGAGGAAGCCGAGCTGGCCTTTTACTCCACCCGCAACCGCAAGTTGGTCATCATCCTCACCGACGGCGAAGATCTCGAGGCCGGCGGCATCGAGATGGCCAAGAAACTTAAGCGCAAGGGACTCGTGGTGCACGCCGTGGGCGTCGGCACGCCTTCCGGCGGGCCGATCCGCGTCATCAGCACCATTGGCTCGCTCGAGACGCTCAAGGATAAGGACGGCGAAGAAGTCACGAGCCGCCTCGACGAGAAGACCCTTGGCGCGATCGCCGAGGCCGCGGGCGGACGCTTCGTCCGGCTCGGCCAGGCTGGCGAAGGCATGGAAGCACTCCGACTTGCGATCCAGGCCGGCACCGACGAACGCGGCTCCGGGCGCCGCGGCATCCCGCGCGAGGAGTGGCTCATCGGCGCCGCCCTGCTGCTGCTCGTCCTCGAATCGCTTATCTCCACCCGCCGTAAGACCACCTCACCATGAGAAACCTGCTTCCGCTGCTCTTCCTGATGTTGGCCGCCCTCGCGGCCGACAAGGCTCCCGCCGATGAGCTCGCCAAGCTCGACGCGCGCGAGCTCCACAACCGCGGCACGCAGCGCCTCGCCGAGGGCGACCTCGCCGGCGCCGAAGACGCGCTCCGCGCCTCGCTCGGCCGTGACGTCGACCCATTGCGCCCGCCCGCCTTGCACAACCTCGGCCACGTCCGCTTTGGCAAGGGCAAGACCGTGCTCGGCGGCAAGACCACCGGCGACGTGACCGAACTTTCCATCGCGCGCTCCTACTTGGAGGCCGCCGATGCGGATATCTCGGATATGAAGGACCAGATCGAGTTACTCGATAAGGCCAAGGCCGAGGGCCGTGAGCCCGACTACGTCCCGGCCACCTCCGCGCTCGGCGGCGGCATCAGCACCTTCCGGACAATCAAGAAGCTCATCCCCAAGGAGGAAGCCATGGTCACCAAGCGCAACGGCGTCATCGCCGCCTGGACTCGCTCGGTCAGCGATTTCCGCGGCGCCCATGAGCTCGATGCGGCCGACGCGCAGGCCAAGGCGAACGCCGACGCGATCGAGGAGCTCCTGCGCACCCTACGTCGCGAGACCGCCGCGCTCGAGGAAGCCATCGAATCCCAGCGCAAAAAACTCGAAGAACTCCGCGCGGTGATTCAGGAACTCATTAAACGCATCCCGGACGACAAGCTCCCGCAGAACGCCGAAGGCGACGAAGAGGACGACGAGAATTTCCTTCCGCCGGAGCGCCAGAAGCCAAAGCCAGGTAACGGCGACCCCAAGAAGGGTAAGCCGGGCGAGGAAAAAAAGATGACCGAGCAGGAAGCCCGCGGTTCCCTGGAAGGCCTGAAGAATGAGTTCGGACGCAAGATGCCGGCGGGCGGTCAGGACGGCAAGGGTGGCAACGGCGGCAAACCCGCCGACAAGAAGGGTAAGGATTACTGAGATGCGCCGCCTGTTCTCCCTCTGCTTTGCCCTTCTCCTCGGCCTCACCGCCGGGGCGGAAGATCGCGTCAGCTGGGAGATCACCCCGCGCGTCACCGCGCCTGGCCAGCCGTTCCGCCTCCAGATCATCATCGAATCGGATGTCATCCTCGGCGGTGCGCAACAGGCGGGGAAGGAAATCCGTCCCCCGCGCGGTATGGCCCTGCGTCTCTCCGGCCAGATTGTCCGCTCGGACTCCAACGAAGCCACCATCAACTACTCGGGGGTCGCTCCCGAGCAGGAAGGCGAATACATCATCCCAGCTTTCAACCTGCGCTTCGCCCGCAAGATGATCGCCGTCGAGCCGATCAAGCTTACCGTCAGCAAGAGCGTGGCCTACCGCCGGACCGCCCAAGCACGCGCCGAACTCGTCATCCCTGACCGTACCTTCTACGTCGGCGAACTTATCCGCGGTTCGATCCAGATGCGTGGCGGCGAAGAAGAAACTGTCGTGGCCAGCTTCGGCCTCGAATCCGTAGCCGAAGGCTTCACCCTTTCGGTGACCGCCGACCGCCAGCCACTCGTGGAGGAACTCGGTCAGGGCATGCAGACGACCTTTGAGCTCACCCCCATCCGCGAAGGTGTGAGCGAACTCGCGCTCAACGGCACAATGCTCATCCAGGGGGCCGCGCTCAACGCCTTCAACAACAGCGGCCGCGACCGGCCCTTCGCCTTCCGCCGCAAGCTCACCGTCGAACACGTGCCCGAGCGCGGCCGCCCCGCCGACTGGTCCGGCGCCATCGGCACGTTCGCCGCCGAAGCCGTGCAGATTTCCAAGGATAAGCCCGAGGTCGGTGAACCCATCCGCCTGCGCGCCATCCTCACTGGTACGGGCAATCTCGACCGCCTGATCACGCCCGAGATTCCCAGCGGCGAGCAGTGGGATATCCTGCCGGCGCAGGAACGCCGCCGCAGCTCCGAAGCTCAGCGTTTCTTCGCCTACACGCTCGTCCCGCGCCTGCCCGGCAAACTATTCACACCATTGATCCGCTTCTCGACCTTCGACCCGCTGACGAAGCAATACAGCCGGATCGAGTTCAAGCCCATCGAAGTTATCGTCACCGGCACCGCGCCGGCGAAAGTCGACCTCATCACCGCCGACCCAGCAGCACCAGCCGCCCTGAAGCAAAAGACGGTGACGGGCTTAGCCCCGCCAGAACCGCGCCGTACCTCCGCGCTCTTTGTCGGCGCGTCTTCCACGGCGCTCGCGGCTTCGCCGGCCTTCTGGTCGGGCAATGTCTTCCTGGTCACACTCCTCCTCGTGCTGACCGCTGGGGTGTTCACTCTCGGATACCTGGCGGCCCATCCGGAAATTCGCATCCGCCGGCGCGCCCGCTCGATCCTACGCACTTCGCTCACCGCCGCCGCTACCGCTCGCCGCCAAGGCGACCACCACGGCTTCGCCCTGTCCGTCGCCCGCGCCCTGCAGGTCGGCAGTGCGGCGCTGCTGGGCGCCGAAGAAGCCGCGATGACCCAGAGCGATATTGAACGTGCGCTTCCGGGCGCTGACCGTGCCTTGCTCGATAGCCTCTTCATTCGGGCCTACGGCGAACGCTTCGCCGCGGGTGCTCCGGACACCACCACCGACGCCGACGCCGCCCTGGCGCTCGTCCGCCGACTGCTCGCCCTGCTATGAGAATCCTCGCCAGCCTGCTCCTCTGCTGGGTGTCATCACTCGCGGCCGCCGAGGACCGCGCGATCTCCGCCGCGGAGACCGCCTATGCCAAAGGGGATTATGCGGCCGCCGTGGAAAAATGGTCAGAGGAAGCCCTCAAGGAAGGCGTCACCGCCGGTCGACTCTCCGCACTCGGCAACGCCGAGTGGCGACTGGGACGTAAGGGACGCGCGATGGTCTGCTGGGAACGCGCGTTGCTGCTGGATCCCTTTGATCCCGTCGCGCTCGCAGGTATCCGTCATGCGCTCAACGCCGGGGGCACCGAACGCCCCGCGTTCACCTGGACCGAGAACTATGCGGCGTTCCTGACCGCCGATGTGTGGCTCATCCTCGCCACCCTCTCCTTCTGGATCGCCTTCTTGTGCATCGTCGTCCCGCGCCTCCGCCGCCGTTCCGCGAGCGAAGCTAATCACCGCGCCCGCGTAATCTCTCTGACCCTGCTCGTGCTTTGCATCCCTGGACTCTGGGGCTGCCGCGTTCTTTCCGCCCGCGCGGTCGTCCGTAAACCCGAGATCTCGCTACGGCTCACACCGACCCAGTTCGGCGAACCCTTGAGCGGTGTCGCCGAAGGCGACGTCGTCCGCACGGGTCGTCCCTTCAACGGACACGTCCGCGTGACCACCGCCGACGGCAAGACTGGCTGGCTGCGCGCTGGCGAGATTGAGACCGTCCGCGGCGCCGGACTGCCGGCGGATCTGGACCAGAAGGCGGCACCCTGAGCCTTTCGCCTTGGAGTGCGAGGCCGGCTCGGCTTGGATGTTGAGGTGCGCCTCCTCGACCGCCACGTCTTGACCGAAACCGCCGTCGCCGGCGGGGCCGCCACGGGCGCGTTCGTGTTCGTGTTGGTCGCGGGCAATATCCTTTCTCAAGTCTCGAGCGCCATCGCCAGTGGGCGCGTTAGCGGGTGGGAAGGGCTTGAACTCGTCGGCCTGCTCATCCCCGGCGTGCTCCCCTATGCGCTGCCACTCGGGCTCCTGACCGGAGTACTCATCGCGTTCGGACGCATGAGCTCCCAGCAGGAACTCACCGCCATGAAGGCCAGTGGGCGTAGCCTCGGACGCATCGCTCGTCCGGCCCTCCTCCTCGCCGCCGGCCTCGCGCTGCTCTCCGCATGGCTCAACCTCGAGGTCGCCCCTTCCGCCAACACGGAATACCGCCGCCTGCTACTGGGGTCGGCGAAGGATAATCCCGCTTCGGTCATCGTGCCCGGTAAACTCAACCGGCAGTTTCCCGGTATGGTAATCCGCGCCACCGAACGCGACGGCGAGGTCCTCCGCGACTTCTGGCTCTGGAGCGTCGATGAGCGCGGCCGCCTGACGCAGACTGTCCACGCCCGCGAAGCGCGCCTCGCTCCCGCCGTCAACGGCCAGGGCGAAGGTATCCTTCGGGTAGAGCTAACCGACGCGCGCCTCGAGAAACGCCAGCCCGGCGATGTGACCTTCGCCAGCCCGTCCTCGTTCATCCAAGCCAAGACAACCTTCCTCGAATTCCCGGCCTCGGGTATCTTTAAGGATGGGGAGAACTTTCAGCGTAAGCTCCGCTGGCTCACGACCTCGGAGCTCCTCGACGCCGCTGATATAGGCTGGCAGGTCGCGCCGAACGCCACCCGCAAAGAGAAGGAGCAGGGGCAGATGCTGGCGATGACGCAGCTCATGTCGCACCTCGCCAGTGCCTTCTCGGTCTTCTCGCTCGCCTTCCTCGCCGTGCCGCTGGCCGTGCGCGTCGGCCGCTCCGAGACGTTCGTCAACGCCGCCATCGCCCTGGCCGTCGCCCTCACCTATTATCTGCTGACCTCAATGGCCGCCTACGTGAAGGACCCGGACCTAAGGCCCGACCTGCTGATCTGGCTACCGAACGTCGTGGTCGTCGGCCTGGCTTGGACGCTCCTGCGCCGCGCCGCGCGCCACTGAGTTCGCTCAGCGGTCGCGCTGGTACCAAGCGAAGAAGGCGTACGCCATGCAGCCGAGGGCAAAGACCTCGTTGAATCCCTTCATGACGACGGCCCCCAAGATCATATCGGCCGCGGCGGAAAGGCTACTAATGCGCGGGGCGAGCCGGTAGGTCTCGTAGATGGGGTGGTCGCCGAAGATGAGCACCGCCCAGATGGGTAGGTCGGCAATCATCAAGGCGAAGCAGTAGAACATCGCTTGGCCGTAGCCGATCCGCGGCAGCAGGGCCGACATGGAGAATAGCGGCCAGACCATCAGAATAGCCGGAAGGAACATCGACCAATGCTCCAGCACATGGAGCGGGCGACTGCGCAGCGCAGCCTCATAGAGCTCCGGGAAATGCCACATGGAGAAGCACATCGTGAAGATCAGGCCGCCGGTGATTGGATGCGTGAGCACGCGTAAGGTACGCGCTAGGCGCGGACGGCCTCCGAGCAGCCAACCGTCGATGAATTCCGGCGGCAGGCCCGTCACGATGAGGGGCGCGGAGATATAAATCAGCAGCATGTGCTGCAGCATGTGCGCCCAGAACAGGAAGCTTTCGCCCAGTTGATCCAAGGGTGAGCCGACGGCGATGTAGGCAACCAGCACGCCGAGGTGAAAGCGGATCGCGTACCAGACGGGATACTTCGTCCGACCGGGGAGGAAACGCGCCCGGTACGGACCGCACATCAGCGCGTGAGCCCAGCACGCTCCCACGACCAGGAGCAGCAGCAGCGGCTCCGTGTGCCAGTGGAGGGGGATACTCATCCCTTTCATATGAAGCCGAGGCCGGCTGACCCGCAAGCGTGAGCACGAAAAAGGCCTCCGCCGGAGCGGAGGCCTTCGTCAGGCAATCCACGTCAGCCTCAGCTGAACCAGCGGGTGTCGATACGGTCGACCGAGAACAGCATGAGCAACGCGGTGTAGGTCGCGAACGCGAGCGCTAGGCCAGCGAAGAAGCACCAGAAGAGCAGGCGCTTATCGTAAATCAGGTGCATGAACCACAGAATGACCGCGAAGAACTTGCCAGCGGACATCAGGGTCAGGATGGTCAGGACGGCGGCGGCGGGGATCGGCAGGAAAATCAGCACAATCTCGGCACCGGTGACGACGGCCAGCCAGAGGGCCAACACGATGAAGTGGTGATAGCGGCGGACTTCCTCGGCGAGAAAGTCAGGGCTGAGAGCGGCTTCGTGAGAAGAGGACATGGTCGGAAAGGTGGGTTACTTGGCGACGACCGGGAGACCCGTGCCCCAGATGCCGTTCGGCCCGAGGTATTCGACGAGGTAGACCGCCGTGAAGATGATGATCCAGACGATGTCGACGAAGTGCCAGTAGAGGCCCGCGATTTCGACATCGAGGGCGCCCATGTGGCCACCGAGTTTGCCAGAGAAGCTGTAGAAATACATCAGGATGAGCCAGAGTACGCCGATGGCGACGTGCGTGCCGTGCGTGCCGGTGAGGACGTAGAACGTCGAGCCGAGCACGCTGTTCTGGATGGTCAGGCCCTGATGGTAGAAGTGCGTGAACTCGAAGACCTGGCAGCCCAAGAAGATCAGGCCGAAGAAGATCACCCCCAGGACATTCCGGCGGAAGGACTTGAGCTGGCCCTTGTGCATCGCGGAGACCGCGAGCGCCATCAGGAACGAGGACATCAGCAGGATGAACGTCGAGAA
>CAIVYX010000052.1 GCA_903910245.1 uncultured Opitutia bacterium
GCCTTGTTCACGTAGACGTACAGGTAGCGAGCGAGCGGGTAGGTGCCGTTGAGGCAGTTGGCGTAATTCGCTTCGATGAGGGGTGCGCCATCCTCGACGGACAGGGCGAGGGCCTTGACGCCGGAGGTCTTGTATCCGATGCCGGAGTAACCGATCGCGCCGAGGTCGGCGGCGATACCCTGGACGACGGAGGAGGAACCGGGCTGCTCCTTAATGGAGGACTTGTAGTCACCGTTCTTCAGGGCGTTGTCCTTGAAGAAGCCGTAGGTGCCGGAAGCGGAGTTACGACCGAAGGAGGAGATGGTCTTACCGGCGAAGGCGCCAGTCATCTTGGCATCACCCCAGGTGGAGATGTCCTGACCACCGCGCTTGCGGGTGGAGGAGAAGATACCGTCGACCTGAGTGAGGGAGAGACCAGCGACCGGGTTGTCCTTGTGGACGAAGACGGCGAGGGCGTCGATGGCGACGGCGATCTTGGTCGGCTTGTGGCCGAACTTACCGGCGAAACCAGCAACTTCGGAGGACTTCATCTCGCGGCTCATCGGGCCAACCTGGGCGGCACCTGAGGTGAGAGCGACCGGGGCGGTGCCCGATCCCTTACCTTCAACCTGGATGTTCACGTTGGGGTACTTGGCCTTGAAGCCTTCGCTCCAGAAAGTCATCAGGTTGTTGAGGGTGTCGGAACCAACCGAGTTCAGGTTACCCGAAACGCCAGAGGTGACGGCGTAATCAGGCAGCTTGGCATCGACGGTGACGACCTCGGCGGGGGCCGGGGCAGCGGACTGAGCGGAAGCGACAGTCGCCGTGAGGGCGAGCAGCGCGAGGGACTTGAGGGTGGTGTGCATGTGTGTGGAAAACAGCGACATCATCCCATACGATTGTTACGGTCTCGTGTCGGAAGGGTGTTTCTTGGGCAATAGCCCCCAGCCCTTCCCCGCCCCTAAAATCAAGAAAACCCTTATTTCTTGAGGTATTCGCCAACCAGCTCGGCCGAACGGGCCTCCGCCTCGGCCACCGGAAGGCCACCCTTCACCCCGGGACGCTTATGCCCGGTCTGGGTAAGCCAGGCATCGCGCAGGAGTGCCGAACTTTCGCGCAGGCTCTTCAGCTTCACGCCTTCAGCAAACACGACATCCGATTTCCATTTCATCATCGGCGCAAGCGATTGCCACACGGCCTTCGCCATGAAGAGATGACCCTGCTCGCCGGGATGCAGATTATCTTTCGCGTAGATGAAAGTCGGATCGGCCTTCTTCGCGGCGTCGACCGATTGATGAAGTAGCGGATGAATGTCGATGACCTGCCAACCAGCGGAACGCTGCGCGACGAGCCACGCGCCATAGGCCTCCATCACGCCGTCGTAGTTGATCGCATCCTTCGCACGATTGTCAGGAGCATACAGCGGAGGTGTGACGATGACAATCTGCGCACCGGCACGAATACAGGCGAGGCGCAGCTTGATGATGCCATCTTGGAAGGCGAGCTGACGCGAAGCGTCGAGCGGCTGATAGATGCCATCGTTGATACCGTAGCAGGCGACGACGAGCGTCGGCTTGAATTGGGAGAGCACGCGACCGAGACGCTCATGCAAATCGGGGCGCGGAAAGCTACCGCCGGCGTGGCCAGGCTCGGAGAGACCCGAGGTCGTCTCGCTCGAGAGGCCCATGTTCACGATCGTCGCACGACCCATACCCTTCTGAGCGCGAATGGCAGACTCGACGTAGACCGTCCAGTTACCACCGTACGTGATGCTGTCGCCAAGGAAGAGGACGCGTGGTTCAAGTTTATCAGCCGAAGCACGGGCGGTGAACAGAATCAGTAGGGCGAGAAAGAGGCGTGGCATCCCTGCAGGCTGACACTTTGCCGAAAGAGGTAAAAGCGGATTAAGGGACGACTTATTAACGGCC
>CAIVYX010000053.1 GCA_903910245.1 uncultured Opitutia bacterium
GGCCAAAGCAATGTGGAGCGCGATCACGTGCTCATCGGCCGCGAACGCAATGACCTCGGTCGACACGGCGACGTAGGTTATCCGGTTCGCGGCATCGTGAAGAACGGCATGGCTTATCTCGAAAATTGCGAACCCTCCCGATGGCCCGCCTGCAATCCAGAGACGGGCTACATGGATACCGACGCCAGCCCCACCAAAACCTTCATCCTAAACGCCCGACGCGAAAAGGGCTCCGACCCTTACTGGGAACTCTGCTTCGGCATGCGCCCGGGCCAGGAACTCTACGACCTCAGCACGGACTCCGATTGCGTGAAAAACCTCGCACAGACTACCGTCGTCGATCTCGAGAAGATGCGCACGCAGATGTGGGCCGAATTGAAAGCGTCTGGTGATCTGCGTGCCGTCGGCCGCGGCGCAGAATATGAAGCCTTTCCTCATAACGACCAAAAGAAGCGCTTCTTCTACGATCGCTTCACGAAGGGCGAACTCATCGACGCGCCCTGGGTAAAGAAAGCTGATTTTGAAAAATACCCTGTCAAGACAGCCCGCTGACCCATGCGCCTCCTCGCCCTACTGCTAGCGCCGCTGGCCGCCCTCGCCCAGACCAAGCCCAACGTCCTGCTCATCATGGCGGACGACCTGCGGGACTTCGGCGGGGCGTTCACGAAGGAGGCCGTAAAGACGCCGAACCTTGACCGCCTGCGTTCGCGAGGAACGACCTTCGAACGGGCTTACGTACAGTATCCCGTCTGCAACCCGAGCCGCAGCAGCATGCTGACCGGATTACGAGCGGAGCAGACGGGCATCGTGGGTAATGACATACCTCTAAGACAAAAGATGCCGGACATCGTCACGCTTCCTCAACTCTGCAAGGAAGCTGGCTGGCAGGCTCATGCCTTCGGAAAGATTACCCACCTCGGCGGGGGCAAGGATGCGGAAGCCAGGCAACGCTGGATGGACGCCGGGCGCTCCTGGCACACGGCACAGGCCTTTGAAGCCACCAAGGCGGGACGTAAGATGCTCGCAGGCCGAGACGTGACCAACGGAGCCTTGAAATGGTGCGTATGGGGGGCTGCGGACGGCACGGATGACGATCAGCCGGATGGACAGATTGCCGCCGCCACCGTGGCAAAGATCGAAGAACTCGGAGACAAGCCTTGGTTCATCGGCTGTGGCTTCATGAAGCCGCACGACCCCTTCATCGCGCCCAAGAAATACTTCGAACTCTATCCGGTTAGCACCTTGCAGCCGTGGCGCGACCCCGCCGACATCACCCCCGTGCGCAAGGAGAGTGTAGGCTTTGGGGACTACGGCATGGCCTTCGGCAAATTCACGCCGCAGGAGTGGCTAGAGCTTTTTCGCGCCTACTGCGCAGCGACCAGCTACATGGACGCACAACTCGGCCGCGTCCTCGACGCGCTCGACAAAAATAGCCTCTGGGATAAGACCATCGTCATCTTCGTCGGCGACCACGGCTACCACACGGGCGAGCGGCAGTGGTGGAATAAGAATACCCTCTTCGAGCGCAGCTGCCGTGCTCCGCTCATCATCGCCGCGCCTGGCATGAAAGGCGGGCAGACGACGCGGTCGTTTGCCGAGTTTGTCGACCTGTATCCCACGATCTCCGATTTCTGCGATCTCAAGATGCCGCACGCAGGCGCCGGAACGAGTTTACGTTCCGTCCTGGCCGACCCCACCGCCACCATCAAGGACGCCGCCTTCACCCTCGTCACACGCGGCCCCAAGCTTCACGGCCAGAGCGTTCGCACCGCCCGCTGGCGCTTTACCCAGTGGAGCGACGGCCAGACCGAACTTTACGATCACGACCAGGACCCCGAAGAGTTGCACAACGTGGCCAACCGACATGCATCGGTAATTCAAGACCTTACCACCCGCCTCCAATCTTTACCTAAACTGACGCCATGAGACCCATCCTCGGATTCCTTTCTACCCTGCTCTTAACCGTCGCGGCCTTCGCCGCCGACGCCGAACGCCCGAACATCGTCTTCTGCTTCGCCGACGACTGGGGCCGCTACGCCGGCGCCTACGCCAAGATCGACTCCCGCCCGAGCCTCAACCAGATCATCAAGACGCCGAACATCGACCGCA
>CAIVYX010000054.1 GCA_903910245.1 uncultured Opitutia bacterium
CCACGAAGCTCCTGCTCCTCGACTGTGATTCGACCCTCTCGTCCATCGAGGGCATCGACGAGCTCGGCCGCCTGCGCGGGTCGGAGACCTTCAAGGCCGTCGAGGACATGACCAACGCGGCCATGGACGGCGGTACGCCGATGGAAGCCATCTTCGCCAAGCGCCTGGACATCATCAAGCCGACCAAGGCCGAACTGGAAGCGATCGGCGCGCAGTATATCGCGACGGTCGAACCCACCGCCAAGGCCACGCTGGACCAGCTCCGCGCGGCCGGCTGGAAGATCGCCATCGTCAGCGGCGGCTTCACCCAGGCCATCCTGCCCCTCGCCGCTTATCTTGGCATCGACCGCGTCGAAGCCGTGATTCTCCGTTTTCACGCCGATGGCTCCTACGCCGGCTTCGACGAGTCCTGCCCGACCTCCCGGTCCAAGGGTAAGAACGTCGTCGCTCGCCGCCTGCGCGCCGAACACCAGGCCACGCACGTCGTCATGGTCGGCGACGGCGCCAGCGACCTCGAGGTCAAGGGCGACGCCGATAAGGTCATCGGTTTCGGCCGCTATGCCGTCCGCGCCAAGGTGAAGGCCGGCGCGGATGCGTTTATTACCTCGCTGGCGGAGTTGCCGGGCGTGATTTGAACCCGGCGGCAGATGCAGGTGCAAAGGTGAGGCGATGATCGAGGTAGGGCATCTCACTCAAAGGGAGACCGGAAACCGGATGATTGGCTGGGGATGTAATTTCCAGTCTCCTTTGGCTCGCCCAACCGCCAACCGCTAACCGCCAACACCTCCCTCACTCCTTGCCATCCTTAGCCCATTCTCCACCCTATTAAACATGCGCTGCCTCCTACCCCTGCTGGCCATCGTCTCGGTCTTTGCGGCTGAGGCCCCTGCCCCGCTCCGCGTCTTCATCCGCTGCGGCCCCAAGAGCCACGGCCCGGGCGACCATGACCACCCGGCCTTCGCTCGCGACTGGCAGCCGTTGCTCACCGCGGCCGGCATGAAGGCCTCGGTGGGTGACGCCGACGCCAAGGGCGTGCAGACTTTCCCGTCCGACGAACAGCTCGCGCAGACCGACGTGCTCATCATCCACCGCCAAGGCGGCGGCGACTTCAAGCCGGACGAACGCGAGCGCGTTGAGAAGTTCGCGGCCCGCGGCGGTAGCTTCGTGGTGATCCACGCCGGCGCCGTCGCCGGCAACGACGCTTCGGCCAACTTCTATAAGGACCTCGTAGGTGGCTCCTGGCGCCAGAAGGTCACCAAGTGGCGCGAAGGCCCGATGGAACTCAAGTTTGTCGACCAAGCACACATCGTCACCAAGGGCGTGGCTGACTTCGGCATGAAGGACGAGATCTACTACGACATGGACCTGCGTGACGACATTCACCCGCTTGCGACTGCGGTCACGCCGAAGAAAGGCGAGAAGCCCGATATCCAGACGCAGCTGTGGACCTACGAGAAGTCCGGCGCCCAGCGTGCGTTCGTCTTCATTCCCGGACATACCTACCTTAACTTCAGCCGAAAGGACGTGAAGCTCCTACTCCTACGCGGCATCGCGTGGTCCGGCCGACGCGCGAACATCAGCGAATACGACGGCTGGGCGCGCGTGTCGCTCTCGCCTTCATTCCCGGCCGACTCGCAGCCAAAGAAGTAAGGCCCTAGCAGCCCAGGATCTCGCGGATCTTCGTGCGGCGATAACGGAAGATACGCTGAACCTTCGACTTCACGAAAGGATAGGCGACCTCGCCGAGCGGCCACAGCGGCAGTTTGTAGAGGACCTCGTCGTCCATGCGCGTCTTGCCCCCTTCGTCGGCGAAATTATGTGTATGGAACCAGACGGCGTAAGGACCCTTGATCTGCTCGTCGGCGAAGGCATAAGGCGGCTCCCAGTGGGTGATACGCGTGCGCCAGCCGAACGGGATGCCACTCATCTTCAGATCATAATCGATCAGGGCGCCTTGGCGCATGGCAATCGGCAACGGGGTCTTGATCCGAAAGCTCAGTTCCGGCGGGGTAATCGCCTGGAGATTCTCGGCCTTAGAGAAGAAATCGAAGACCTGCTCGATGGGCAGCGGCAGGAGCGTGCTCTCGAAGTAGCGGTGGACGCCGGCGGGCAACGAATTCGGCTTCGCGAGATGGTCGCGGCGATGGGCGCGGATGACGTCGCTGTAATCGGACACGGGTGGTAGAAGTGGAGGCAGGCTGGCCTACCTCGGGCGGGCTGTCAAGGGACGCCCAAGGGGAAAGGGCTTGCCGAAGGGACCGCTCGGGCTTCCCTTGGAGGACATCCTTTTTCCAATGGCCTCCCCCCATTCTCGTCGCCAGACCACCGGCGCCTTCGGCAACAACAAGCCCCGCGACATCTCGCGCGACTTTACCCGCCCCGAGCCAGCCCCCGTCGACACGACCCCCCGCGAGCCTAGCTTCGCGGACAAGCTCATCACCTTCGCCCAGCCGATCCTCGAGCAGGCTGGCGGCAACCACACCGCCGCCAAGGGCGCCATGAACGTCGCCATCCTCATTTGGAACGCGGCCATCGAAGGCGGTCCCAAAATCCAGGATGCCAAGGCTACCCTCGCCAAGCTGCCTGGCGCTTCCGCCGAACAGGTCGAGGAACTCGTCACCACCATGGTCGCGCGTAAGACTGAGCTTTATCCCGAGGAAAAGTTGATCGTCACCAATTTCATCCTGAAGTTCAAACACAAGCAGCACCAGTTCCGCGTGTCCGCCGTCAATATCAACCCGGAAGGCGTCAAGAAGGCCGACCTTTCGGATATGGTGAAGGTCACGGCCTGATTCGAAGTTTCCCGTTTACGGTCGGCGGGGTTTCGGGCTGAATGACCTTGCCCATGTCCACCGTCGTCCTGCGCAACGCCGAAATCATCAACGAAGGCCGTCGCCTCCGCGCCGACGTCCTCATTCGAGCCGGTCGCATCGAGCGCATCGGCACCATCCCCGCCGGTACCATGGCCGACGAGGAATACGACCTGACCGGCATGCTGCTATTGCCCGGCTTGATCGACGACCAGGTGCATTTCCGTGAGCCTGGCCTGACGCATAAGGCCTGCATCGCCAGTGAAGCCCGCGCGGCCGTGGCCGGCGGCGTGACGTCGTTCATGGAAATGCCGAACACGAACCCTCCCGCGACCACGCAGGAGGAGCTCGAGAAGAAATACGCCATCGGCGCGGCCACCTCGGTCGCCAACTACTCTTTCTTCTTCGGCGCGACCAATACCAACCTCGACGCCGTCAAGGCGACCGACCCTCGTAAGGTCTGCGGCGTGAAAGTCTTCATGGGCTCCTCGACCGGCGATATGCTCGTCGACGCCGCCGCCACGCTTGAAGGCATCTTCCGCCACTCCCCCACCCTGATCGCGACACACTGCGAGGACACCCCTCGCATCAAGGTCGCCGAAGCCACCGCCAAAGCCATGTGGGGCGAAGACGTCCCGGCCGGCGAACACCCGCGTATCCGCGATGCCGAAGCCTGCTACGCTTCTTCTTCCATGGCCGCCGAACTGGCGAAGCGCCATGACGCCCGCCTGCACATCCTGCACATCACCACCGCCAAGGAGCTCTCGCTGTTCAGCGCCGCACCGCTCAAAGGCAAGCGCCTGACCGCCGAGGCCTGCGTGCACCACCTTTGGTTCTCGGACGCGGACTACGCCCGCCTCGGTCAACAGATCAAATGCAATCCGGCCATCAAGACCGCCGCCGATCGCGCTGCGGTCCGCGCCGCCGTGGCCGCTGGCGTCATCGATATCATCGCGACCGACCACGCCCCGCACACGTGGGACGAGAAAGCCCAGACCTACTTCAAAGCCCCGTCCGGCCTGCCGCTCGTGCAGCATTCCCTGCAGGTGCTGCTCGATCTGGTCGCGCAAGGCGTCTTCACGCTCGAGACTGCGGTCGAACGCGCTTGTCATGCCCCCGCCGTGCTCTTCGGCGTCGAAAGCCGCGGCTTCATCCGGGAAGGCTACTGGGCCGACCTCGTGGTCGTAGACCCCGCCAAGCCGCACACGGTCAACAAGGCCGGCCTCCTTTATCAGTGCGCTTGGTCACCGCTCGAAGGCCACACCTTCGGCAGCACCATCGAGCGCACGTTCGTCAACGGCGTCTGCGTCTTCGAACACGGCAAGGTCCGAGCCGATGCGCCGCGCGGCATGCGCCTGACGTTTGATGGAAATGCTAGGTAGTAGCGGCTAGCGGTTGGCGGTTAGCGGTTGGAAAAACCGGCAGAGGAGGACTGCGTGGATCGCTGAGTGGAGGACTGGATAGAGGACTGAATTGAAAAGATACCAGGGCTGATTTCCCCTGTTCCTTTCTCTATTCAGCCCTCGCAATCTGGTTTAAGCGCTTAGCGGCTGGGTAAGCCTAGGAGGGCGCGATAAATCACGCCCCTACCCCTTTTGCGGCGTGTCTAACCGCCTACCGCCAACCGCTTACCGCTTGTGTTGTCATCGGCCCTAAACTCCATACTCCAAACCCTAGTCCCCGACACATGTTCACCCTGCTTAAGACCGATACGACGACGGCCGCGCGCCTCGGCGTGCTGAAGACCCCCCACGGAGAGATCCGCACGCCGGTCTTCATGCCGGTGGGAACCCAAGCCACGGTCAAGGGGCTCTCCCCCCAGCAGGTCGCCGAGACAGGCGCCCAAATCCTCCTCAGCAACACCTACCACCTGAACCTCCGCCCGGGTCGCGAGATCGTCCGCGCTGCCGGCGGTCTCCATAAGTTCATGCACTGGGATAAGCCGATCCTGACCGACAGCGGCGGCTTCCAGGTCTTCTCTCTGGCGAAGCTCCGGACCATCACCGACGAAGGTATTCATTTCAGCTCCCACCTCGACGGCAACAAGCTGTTCCTCGACGTGAAGGACTGCTTCGACATCCAAAACGCGCTGGGCTCAGACATCGCCATGGTGCTCGACGAGTGCCCACCCTACCCCTGCGAGCGCGCCGCCTGCGAAGTCGCGGTGAACCGCTCC
>CAIVYX010000055.1 GCA_903910245.1 uncultured Opitutia bacterium
ACCCTCCCTACCCCACGCCGGCGGCGTCGAATGGCTGCCTTGGTCCCCCGAGGCCCAAGCCAAGGCACTGGCCGAAGGTAAGATCGTCTACGTCGACTTCACCGCGCGCTGGTGCGCCACCTGCCAGGTCAATAAGCGCGTGTACACGCAAGATGACGTGGCCAAGGCGCTCACCCAAGCGGGCGTGGTGATGCTCAAGGCTGACTGGACGAAGAAAGATGCGGTCATTGCCAACGAGCTCGGCAAATACGGACGTACGGGGATTCCACTCAACGTCTTCCTGAAAACGGGCCAGCCCCCGGCCATCCTTTCCGAAGCCCTCACGGGCACCGAAGTCCTCTCGGCACTCTCCGCGGTCTCGGCTGGTAAGCCTTATCAAGCGGAGACGACGACGCACTCGTTTGCGATCTGGATGCTGCTGGCCTTCGGCGGGGGCGTCCTGCTCAACCTGATGCCCTGCGTCTTCCCGATGATTGGGCTCAAGGTCCTGGGCTTCGCCAAGGAAGCCGGCGCCTCTCGTCGCACTGTCATTCTTAACGGCTTGCTCTACTCCGCCGGCGTCATCGCCAGTTTCCTCGCCCTTGCACTCCTCATCATCGGACTTAAGTCCGGAGGCAGCTCCGTCGGCTGGGGCTTTCAGATGCAGTCGCCTGGCTTCGTCCTCGGCACCTGCGTGCTGATGATTGTGCTCGGACTCAGCCTCGCAGGCGTCTTCGAAATCGGGGTCGGCCTGGGCGGCGTCTCGGCCGGCGAAGGCGACGGCCGCGTCGCGACCTTCCTCTCTGGCGTGCTCGCCACGGTCGTTGCCACCCCTTGTACGGCGCCCGGCCTCGGCGCCGCCCTAGGATTCGCGTTGGATAAGGAACGCTCCACTGGGGAGACGTTACTCTTCTTCACCGTCATCGGCCTCGGCATGGCGCTGCCCTACCTGCTCCTTTCAATGTTCCCCCGACTCGCCGCGATGCTCCCCCGCCCTGGCGAGTGGATGGAGTCCCTCAAACAGGGAATGTCCTTTCCGCTGTTCGCCTACGCCCTCTACCTGCTTTGGGTCCTGAATGCGCTCGTCGAGGACGCCGCCTGGGTGCGTGATGCCTCGCTGGGGCTCGCCCTCATAGCCACGGCCTGCTGGGTGCTTGGTCGCTGGGGCGCCCTACACCGCTCTGATCAAGAACGCCTGACGGCCAAGCTGGTCTCCGGAGTGCTCTTCGTCGGCACCCTCACCTACCTCTACGCCACACTCCCGTAAGCTGGAGAAGTCGGACAACAAAAAGGCCCGCCAATCGGCGGGCCTTTTGCTTAGCAGAACTTGGAGACTCAGAGAGCGGTGACCGGAGCAGGCGCGGAACCAGCGGCAGCCGGAGCAGCAGCCGGGCGAACCGTCTGCTTGGCAGCCGGCGCGGCGGAAACTGGGCCGGAGTAATTGACGTCGACGATGATCGCCTTGCGATCCTTGGCGCCGGACTGACGACCCGCAGCGTTCTTATCGGCTTGCTGCGAACCGAGGGCCATAATTTCAGATTTGGCTTCGCTGGCGCCGCTCTTGACGAGGTATTCGCGGACGGACTGGGCGCGACGATCGGACAGGCCGAGATTATATTCTGCGGTGCCGAAATGATCAGTGTAACCGGCGATAATGATATCGGTGGCCTTTACGCGACCGGCGACAGCGTCAATCTTGGCGCGCTCGGTGGCGGACACGGTGTATTTGTCGAAATCGAAGTAGACAGTCGTGAGGATGGCCTCCGAGGGGATATTGCCGGCGAGGATCGCGGCAGCGAGGGAATCACGACGTGCGTTGGCCGAACGTGTGTCGATGGAATCAGGGCCACCGGAACCGCCGTTACCGGAAGCGAGCGGATTGAAGCCGGAGGGGATGCGAGAGGTGCAACCGACGCTCAGGGCGGCGATAGCGAGAAGGAAGGTGAAACGCTTCATGGTGAGAACAGGTATAAAATAAGAGCGGGCGGGAGTCAGCAAGCCTAGTCTCGCTCAGTAACGCGGGACCTTAGGGTCGATCTTGATCGACCAGGCATCGATGCCGCCTTTGACGTTGCTGACGTGGGCATAGCCCTTGGCCCGCAGGAACTGGGTGACCTTCATGCTCCGGCCTCCATGGTGGCACTGGACCAGCACCGGGACGTCCTGTGGAATCTCAGCCAAACGCATGGGCACGGCGTTCATGGGAATAAGCCGGGAGCCCTCAATCCGGCAGACGGCATACTCGTCCATTTCCCTGACATCAATCAACAGGGGCGGATTAGGACCAGCCAGCAGGCGCTGGGCCTCTTCGACGGATACTTCAAGCGGGGTTTCGGACATAGGGGGAGAATGGGAACAGCTGGCCGGAGTATAGGCGGCCTTCTCGAGCGAACGGATAGCAGGAGAGGAACCGCAACACGGACAGGCCGGGTCGGCGGACAAGGCGATCAATTTGGAAGTACCGGCGGCGACATCTACGACCAGTAGGCGCGAGGCCGTGCGCTTACCGAGCAGGACGGCGATGATCTCGGAAGCCATCCAAGAGCCAATCACCCCACAAGTCGCGCCGAAGACACCCGCATCGGCGCAGGTCGGCACGGAAGCAGAGTCAGGGATGACAGGGTAAAGACAGCGATAGCAGCCAGTCTTCGGAAGGAAGACACCAACCTGGCCGGCTTCACGCAGGACGCTGCCATGCACGAGCGGTCGCCCGCCGAGCACGCAGGCGTCGGCGGCCAAGAAACGGGTCGCGAAATTATCCGTGCCATCGACGACCACATCGTAACGGGCGACCAGGTCGGCGGCGTTGTCGACGGTGAAGCCTTCGGGATGCAATGCCACCTTAAGACCCGGATTGATTTCACCGAGCGCCTCGGCGGCGGAAATAGTCTTCGGGAGCCCCAAGGTGTCGAAACCATGGATGATCTGGCGATGAAGGTTCGAGATTTCGACCTTGTCCGGGTCGGCGATGCCGATGAGCCCGACGCCGGCGGCAGCCAGATAGAGGCCGACCGGCGAACCAAGGCCACCAGCACCCAGCAACAGCACCTTGGCCTCACGCAGTCGCAGTTGGCCGGCCTCCCCTACCCCAGGCAGACGAATCTGCCGGGAGTACAAGGCCCTCTCATGGTCGCTGAGGCGATGTTCCGCAGGCATGCCGACAGTGGAACCCCCGCACCGAGCGGTGTCAAACCGCCCCTTCCACGTGTCGGATTGAATAATCCGCCAAGGTGTCCCAACTTGACCCCGTGGCACAGGTCTTCCTCGGCATCGATTATGGCTC
>CAIVYX010000056.1 GCA_903910245.1 uncultured Opitutia bacterium
GACGTTGGAAAGGGAGTCTTCAGCGATCGTGAAGACGATCGGGATGACCGCAAAACCCATTACAAAGCCGACCACAAGGGAGTTGCGGGAGTCGTAGGTCTCGCCGGTCGTCTGGCGCCACCATTCGCGGAAGTCGGCGATCGGCAGTCCGCTCGCGGTGTCCTTCACGGTGAAGAAGGCGGCTTCGACGGCCGGACCAGCCTGCCACGCGAAGTAAGCGCAGAGCGCGAGGAAAGGTAGAAGCCAGAGGAACTCCATACCCGGCTTTACCTGGCGGCGAACCGGCTGCGGGAGCACGGACCAGAGGAAGCCGGCGAACAGGGCTGCGGGGGCAAGGATGCCGACGGCGCAGAAAATCGAGATTAGCCGTGGGTCGACGAGCGGGGCGAGCCAGAGACCGGCGAGGAAGCCGAGGACCACGGACGGCAGCGAGGCCATGATCTCCATGACGGGCTACACGACATTACGGTATTCCGGGCGAAGGAACTGAGATACGTAGATTGCCGCGGTCAGCGCGATCGGGAGGGCGAAGAGCAGCGCAAAGATGGTGCCCTTGGCTGTTCCATATAAGAGTGGGATGAGGGAATACTTCGCTTCGAACTCATCGGAACCTGCGCTCGACTGCCAGGTGTAATCCGGGCCGGTGGCGCCTTCATACCAGATCTTACCAAAGAACGCACCCCAGGAGGATTCCGGGTGATGGTCGACGATGCTCCAGCGATGGAGTTTACCGTCGGCCGACAGTGCCGTGAAGCGGTCATAGTTGCCGGCGAAAGCGACCTGACGAATCTTTCCGGCAGGAGCTTCGCCTTCCCAGCGGAGCGAACCCGTGGTCATGTTACGGAGCTGCAGTTTGCCACCGGCTACCGATAGGTAGCATTTATTGCCCTCGGCGGCGTAGATGCCTTCACCCGCGCCAGCGAGCGTCTCACCGTCATGGATTTTACCCCAGCGTCGCAGGCTCTTGCCGTCAGGCTGGAGCTGCGGGTACATCGACCAGACCTGCTGTTCGCCAGAGCGGCAAACGAAGACAACCGACACGTTACCGAAAATCAGTCCGGCCGCAGAAACCGCTGGGTCGCGCGATTCCTTAAAGGGCACGAAGGCCTGCAGGAAAGAGAAGTTGGTGCCGTCATCCGCATAGGTGCGCACTTCGCCGGACTTACCGACGATGATGAGCGATTCGGCCGTGGAAGGCAGGAGTACCTGCTCGACCGAAGTGGCATCGGCCGCGACCACGAATGGGGCGCTGGTGGTAATCCTGGCTTTACCGCCGAGGCCTTTACGCTCGATCACACGGACAGCGGTGAGGAGCGGCTTTCCAGCCGATTCCTGGCGGACGAGCAGTAGACGGGACTGTGGTCCCTTGGCGTTCCAGACTTCGACACAGGGAACTCCCGGCTTGCCGATTGCGACCGGCTCGAGGGCGGTCACGGATGGCTCGACAGTCCGTTTGCCGGCGGCGTCGAAGGTCGAACGATAGGCGATACGAAGCTCTTGAACCGACCCGTCGGAAAGGCCGAAGAAGAC
>CAIVYX010000057.1 GCA_903910245.1 uncultured Opitutia bacterium
ACGAGATCATCGTCGTGGATAGCCGTTCGACGGATGGCACGCTCGACCTCATCCGGGCAGGCCTGCACCATCCAAACCTCCGCATCATCGAGCGCGACCGAGGCTTGTATGAGTCATGGAACGAAGGCATCGCCGCGACGACCGGCGAGTGGGTCTACATCAGCACCGCCGGAGACACCATCGAGCGTGAACACCTGCTCCATCTTCTCGACCTCGGCGAACGTGCGGCGGCCGACGTCGTCATCAGCCCTCCGCGCTTTGTCGGCGAGGCAGGCGCGCGATGCGCTAACCTTAACTGGCCTCCTTTGGAAATTATCGCCGGTTCCGGTCGCAAAGAACCGTTCTTCCTCACCGCCGAAGCCGGATTCGTGCTGACCTTCGTTCATTGCCCTAGCGCGCTCCTCGGAAGCTCCGCCTCAAATCTCTATCGCGGGAAGCATCTCAGGGCTCGCCCCTTTCCGGTCGAATTCAAAGGCGCCGGAGATTCCGTCTGGATCCTCCGGCACGCGGCGCAAAGCCGCCTATGCTTCACGCCGCAGATCGGATCGGCGTTCTGCGTGCATCCTAAAGAGGAAGAAAGCGGAGGTGCACGCCTTGCAGAACTCGTGGAAAAGATCCTGGCCGAGAAGCAGGCGACCCTGGCGCGAACGAACTTAGAGGGTACGCTAATCAAAGCCCTCGCTGACAAGAACCGCCTACACGGAGAAGTCCAAGCCGTGCATCAGCAACGTCGTCGCCTCTGGCACCAACACCCTCGGACAGCCGCCGCTTTGTGCAGCTGGATTAGGCTGAGCTTCATCTACTTCCGTAAGCGAAATCAGCTTAGAAAAATCCGTGCGCGTATCCTTGGTAAATTCCTCCCCGACTCCTGCTATCAAACGATAGTAGCGGACATTCGCTGAGAGGCCGCATACTCGCTCCGGCATATTGTTCTTAATGAAAAAACGACGTTTTCACGGCCAATTCAATCCGCCGGTCGACCAGTACCTATTTGAAAAGTACTTCCCGACACTCCGGGGCGGCGTCTCACTTGAGTGCGGCGCACAAGACGGCCTTGCTGATAGCAGCTGCCTTTTCTTTGAGGAAAGCCGCGGGTGGAAAAGCGTGAACGTGGAAGCCTCACCGCCTATCTTTGAGCGATTACAGCGTAACCGACCCCGCTCCATCAACCTTCATATGGCGCTATCTAACCACCCGGGAAAGGCACGTTTCACGCACGTGGTCTCGCCCCAGTATGGTGATAATTTCGGGAACGGTAGCCTCACGCACCTTCCGGCACACCGTGAAGCCCTTTCCAAAGAAGGCTGCCAATTCGTCGAGCATGAGGTGAGAACCGTCACCTATCCCGAACTGATCGTTGAGGCAGGCATCACACGCCTCGACCTCTTCGTGCTCGATGTCGAAGGGCACGAGCCGCAAGTATTCGAGAGCATGCGTCAAGGCGCCCTGCTACCGAGCGTCCTCTGCGTCGAGCATGGACACTTCGGCGTCGAGAAGATGCGGGAGATGCTCGGTGGCCTACCCTTCCGCTTCGACTCGGCGCTGCACGTGAACAGCTTCTACGTCAATGAACTCAATCCTCCGGCCAGGCCTGGCGCGCTCGCCAAGCTGTGGGATCGGGTGAGGGGCGATTGACTCCGGCTCGGCCAAGGCCACTATTGGCCCGTCGATGACCACGGCCCTCCCTGCCATCCGGATTCCCGTCTACCGCCCTGAGCTCGGCGGCAACGAGATGGCGTATGTCCAACAATGCCTCGAGAGCACCTGGATCTCCTCCAAAGGGGAA
>CAIVYX010000058.1 GCA_903910245.1 uncultured Opitutia bacterium
CCAGGTGCAGGTGCAGGAACTCTGTCATCCACTCAGTCCTCTATTCAGTCCTCTATTCAGTCCTCAACTCTTCCAAACTAATCTCCCCCAAGCCCGCGCGTAATCGCCTGCGGCTTTGCCGAGGCGGATGCGGCCGGCGTCGTCGTCGGTCCACTTGACGGAAATCTCGACGAGTTGGGCGCCGGTGCGCGCGAGGCGCACGAAGGCTTCGGCACCGAAAGAGAAGCCGCGCGCATCGGCGGGTATCTTGAGGGTGGCGAAAGTCGAGCGACGGACCAGCTTCAGTCCGCAGCCGGGATCGGTCATACGCGCGCCAGGCAACATCCGCCAGAAGCACGAGAGCATCGCGGAGATGAGCGAACGCTTCCAGGTGCGCCCGACGACCTTCGAATCGCGATGCCAGCGGGAGCCCGCGACCAGGTCGGCCTTGCCCTCAGAGATGAGCCGATAGCCGCGGACGAGCGCTTCCGGATCCGTCGCCATATCGGTATCGCAGTAAGCCAGAACGTCGTAGCCTTCCGGTGCGGACTCCCAGGCGGAAAAGATCGCGACGCCTTTGTCGGCGCCATCCGTCGCGCGATGATAGATCACGCGATACGGAATCTTCGTGGCCGCTTCGATGGCCACGGCGCGCGTTCCGTCGGTCGAACCATTGTCCGAGACCACGATGAGCACACCCGGGCACTGGTTGGCCTGCAGGCTCTCGGCCAGCCGGGCGAGGCCGGGACCGAGGCGGCGCTCCTCGTTGCGCGCAGGAATGACAATCAAGAGGGGCATCGGTGAGCCCTAAAATCACTGGTTTACCGAATGATTACAACCTAAGTCTCAACAAGATGAGACTGTGTCTCAATTGCCATTTGACAACTGCGAATGAGTCTCATTATCAGAAACTCCTTCACCTCTATGAAAGCCCTCCTGACTTCGCTCACGCTCGCTTCGGCCGCCACGGCCTTCGGTTGCGAAAATCCGTTCGGTTACTCCTATATCGCCGAGACGCTCAAGCCGGGCAAATACGAATTCGAGCAATACATCACCGGCCGCTTCGGTAAAGATCTCGGAGCCGGCTACGACCCTCGCTACCGCGGCTTCGATCTCCGCACCGAGATCGAGTTTGGCATCTCCCCGACCGAGCAGCTAGCGCTGGAGTTCGACCAGACCTACTTCGACACCGCTGATCGCGAAGGCCTGCGCTTCCGAGGCATCAGCCTCGAATACATCAAGATGCTCGCCAACCCCGATACGCACGCCTGGGGTCGCGCCCTCTACCTCGAAGGCGGCTATTCGCAGGCCAGCCTCCATGACGGCCACCTCCGCGACCGCTGGACCCTCGAAGCCAAATACATCCTCCAGCACAACTTCGGGGACAACAGCCCTTGGATGTACGTCGCCAACCTCGGCGTCGAAGTCCTCCACACTCAGGGCGGGGAAGACGCCTTCGAACTTTTCGTAACGCAGGGCCTCTCCTATCAGCTCACCAAGCATTGGACCGTCGGGCTCGAGGCCATCGCCGCCTCCGAGTGGATTGAAGGCGCCAACTTCGAGGAATCCGGCGTGCTGGTAGGCCCGGTCATCAACTACCGCAAGGACGACTTCTCCGTCGCGTTCACCGTGCTCGCCCAGCTCACCGGAGCCCCAGCGAATAAGGGTAACCTGAACGTCTCCGAGTACAGCCCGTACGAAGCGCGACTGGCGGTATCTTGGGAGTTTTGAGGGACGTCTGACGACATTCGTTCAATGGGTAGGGACAGCACCACGTGCTGTCCTTTTTGTTTGGTAGGGCTGACCACCCTTGGTCAGCCGCGGTTGAGCGAGGGCGCTCAACCCTACCAGATGCAGGAGGCTTCCGCAGGGCGGCCGATGGATGGGGCGTGGCTTCGCCGTGCCCTCCGGGAAAGGATTGCACGATGAATCGTGCCCCTACCTAAATTCGCCCTGCGGCGAATGAGATGCAGGCCGGACAGCACGTGGTGCTGTCCCTACCTCAACGCTGCCTTCACCGCGGCCAGCATCTGGTCGGGGGAAAGGCCGTTGGTGGCACGCAGAGTCTTCACGTCGCTGGCATGGCCGACGAAACGATCGGGCCAGCCGAGGCGGACGATGGGCGTGCGCACACCATGTTCGGCGAGCACCTCAAGCGCACCCGTACCGAAGCCGCCGGTGACGGCGCCGTCTTCGAGGGTGACGATGAGCTTGGCCGACTTGGCCTGCTCGACGAGCAAGGTGGCGTCGATCGGCTTGGCGAAACGTGCGTTGACCACGCCGACGGAGAGACCGGTCTCGGCGGTAAGTTTATCGGCGAGCGCCTGGGCTTCGGGCACCATCGTGCCAAGCGCCCATAACTGGACGTCGACACCGGAGCGGAGGACTTCGGCTTTGCCCAGCGGGATGAGCGCAGGCTGCGCCTTGATCGCCTTGCCGGCGGCGGCGCCGCGCGGGTAGCGGATGAACATGGGCGCGCCAGACTTCAGCGCGGTGTGGAGCATATCCGAGAACTCGTCCTCGTCCTTCGGCTGCATCAGCGTCACGTTCGGCACGCAGCGCAGGTAGGCGATGTCGAAGAGACCGTGGTGCGTCGGGCCATCGCTCGGCGAGACGCCGGCGCGGTCCATGCAGAAGGTGACCGGCAGGCGCTGCAGGCACACGTCATGGATGACCATGTCGTAGGCGCGCTGCATGAAGGTGGAGTAGATCGCGCAGACCGGGCGAAGGTCGCGGGCGGCGATGCCGGCGGCGAAGAGCGTAGCGTGCTCCTCGGCGATGCCGACGTCATGATACTGCGCGGGGAGCTCCTTCTTGAGCTGATTGAGTCCCGTACCGGAAGGCATCGCGGCAGTGATGCCGACGACGCGCGCATCCGCCTTGGCCTCGCGCACGAGCAGCGCACCGAAGACATCCTGCCAAGCCTTGGGCGCGCCGGGCGCACCCGAAGCGAGCGAGTCGCCCGTTTCCGGATCGAAGGCGCCCGTCCCGTGGAATTTTTCCGGGTTCTTGAGCGCGGCGCCGAGGCCGCGGCCTTTCTCCGTGCGGACGTGCAGAAGGATCGGGCCGGTGGAGTCCTTACAGAAATTGAGGTAGCGCTCGAGGGCACCAAGGTCATGGCCGTCAATCGGGCCGACGTAGCGGACGCCGTACTGCTCGAAGAGCGAGGAGCTGTGCGTATACCAGTTCTTCACGTGGCGCTTGAAGCTGCGGCCGAAGTCCAAGACCTTCGTGCCGAAGCGCGTCTTGCCGAGCAGGCGCTTCAAGCCCTGCTGCGAATTATTATAGGGACGCGTGACGATCAGGCGGCTCAGGATATCAGCGACCGCGCCGACATTGCGGTCGATGG
>CAIVYX010000059.1 GCA_903910245.1 uncultured Opitutia bacterium
CACCATGCTGGCCTTCGACTGCCTGATGGCCCTCTCGTACCACTGGTTCTCGACCATGTACGGTGTCTGGTTCTTCGCGCTCTCCATTCGCCTAGCCCTCGCCGTCACGGTGATCCTTACTTATAAGCTCTCCAACGGCGGCTGGCTCGACGGCCTCCTCAATCAGGCCCACCGCCACGTGCTGGGCTGCCTCATGCTGGCCTTCACGGTCTTCTGGGCCTACATCAGCTTCTCGCAGTACTTCCTGATCTACACCGCGAACATCCCGGAAGAGACCTTCTGGTATAACATCCGCGAAATCGACGCCGTGACCGGCCTTAAGAGCGAGTGGTGGAGCGTCTCGATGTACCTCATCTTCGGCTTCTTCTTACTGCCGTTCCTGTCTTTGCTTTTCTATCGTACGAAGATTGTCGCCGGTCGCCTCCTGACGGTCGCCTGGATCATCCTCGTCGGTGGCCTCGTTGATCTCTGGTTCAATGCGCTGCCTCGCCAGGTCTACGATAAGTCGACCCCGGAAGGCTTCGTCGTGACGCCTTTCCTCACTTCCTCCCTCCTCTTGGACTTGGCCGCAATTGTCGGCTTCGGTGGGGTCGTGATCGCGCTTTACCTGCGTGGCGCCGCCAAGCACGAGACCATCCCCGTCCACGATCCCCGTATCCTCGAGTCCATTAACTATCATGAGTGAACAACCTTCCTCCGGGAGCCGTCCGCTGCTTCCCGGCCAGATCGCCTCCTGGCTGCGCCTCGTCTGCTTCGCCGCCGCGGCGTTGATCGTGACCGCCTATGCGTACCTCGCCGTCCGCAAGTCCCCGAATGATGAGGCCGCCCGCCGCTTGGCCCAGAAGGACCTGCGCGCCGAGAACACCAAGAAGGGCCTCGCACTCATTGCCGAGCCCGGACGTAACGCCGATGGCACCTATCGTATTTCGGTCAAGGACGCCGCCGCCCTCATCGCCGCCGACAATAAGGTCGTCGCGAAGATCCAAGCAGCCGCTGCCCCGGCTCCTGCGGCCGCTCCCGCCGCTGCCGGCGCTTTCGTGAAGGCTTCGGATGAGCAGATGAAGCGTGGCCTCGCGGTCTACTCGCGCACCTGCATTGCTTGCCACCAGCCGACGGGCATGGGCCTGCCGCCCGTGTTCCCTCCCATCGCGAATGCGCCGATCGCCGTCGGCAACCCTGAGCTTCCGATCAAATTTATCCTTCAGGGCCTCATGGGTCCTATCACCGTCAATGGCATGACCTACAACAGCATGATGCCTCCCGTCGCCGGCGTCAGCGATGGCGACATCGCCGACGTGCTCACTTACGTGCGTCAGAGTTTTGGCAACAAGGCCAACCCGGTCTCCGTCGAACAGGTGAAGGCCGTCCGCGCTGCCACCGCTGGTCGCACGGCGATGTGGACCACCGCCGAACTCGGCCTCAAATAATCCCGCACTTTCTTTACCGATGACTCAGGAAAATCGTTCCGACCTCCCGCAGGGCCGTCCCCCTGAAGGCGACTCGCGCCTCACGCGGACCGAGGTCCAGCTCCGCGGCCCGTTCCTCCTCTTCTTCGTCTCTGCGGTGATCTGGCTGCTCGCGGCCTCGGTCC
>CAIVYX010000060.1 GCA_903910245.1 uncultured Opitutia bacterium
CCCAGCCGTTTTGCAGTGCGAAGATGAGATGCTCGTCCTGGTCGAAGTTGAGCTTGCCTGAAGCGATTTGCGCGGCCCAGAGCGGGTTCGTCGCGTGCAGGGTTTTGGTAAGCGCATGGCGATGGTAGCCGTTGAAGTCCTTGTCCAGCGCACGCGCAGCAACGATGGCGGCACGCGGGTCGTTCACGTAACTGGCAGCGACGATGGCTTCGAGGCGAACGAGTGCATCCTCGTCGGCAATTTGCAATTCGAGAAGTTTCAGAGCTTCGGGCAAATGACCGTCACGCCCCCAAGTGCCGATCACGCGTGTGGCGTAAGCGCGAATGCGAGGGTCGGCGGCCCTCAGCAGCTCTGCGAGCAATTTAGGACGCGGAGTCTCGTGGGCCTCATAAAGGGAAAGCGCGAGCAGACGGCGATAGTCGTTACCCTGCTGTTTTGGCAGCCACTCATCGAGCGCGGCGATGACTTCCTTCGTGTCGCGTTCAATCAGCAGGCGCTTGGATTGATACCAAGTCCAGCGTTCCTTGGAGTCGAGCTGTTCGAGCAGCTCGGGCACGCTTGCACCTGCGAGCTTGGCGGGCGTGACTTTGTTGCCACCCTTCCAAGTGATGCGCCAGACGATCTCGCGGTGCAGGGCCTTCAGTTTCCAGCCGTGCTTGATCAGGCGCTGCGCGAGGAAGTCGAGGAGCTCGGGGTGCGAGGGCTTGCTGCCCATGAAGCCGAAGTCGCTCGGGGTGTCTACGAGGCCGGTGCCGAAGTGATAATGCCAGAGGCGATTCGCAAGCACGCGCGCGGTGATGGGGTTGTCCTGGGTAATCCAGTCAGCCAGGGCCACGCGCCTTTCGCCTTCACCGGCGTCAGCCTTCAGGGCGTAGGGCTTCGTGACGAGGTCGAGCACGGCGAGACTGGACGGGACGACCTGACCGGCGGGCTTCGTGGGGTCGCCGCCTTTATGGACAAAGGTGGGTTCGGGTTTGGGCTTATGTGTGCCAACCCAGATTGAGGGTATCTTCGGTACGGAGGCGATGCGCTTATCGACGGCGGCGAGGTCGCGACCAAGCAGGCCGAGGCGTTTGGCTTCATCGGGTGTGGTGACTTCCTTGCGGACGCGTTCGAAAGCGTGCGCCGGGGACCAGGCTTCACGGTCGTAAGAGTCGGCGATCTTATTCCATTCTTTACCGTCGAGAGAGACGAATATCTCATATTCGCAGGGGGTGGCACCTTGGGTGTTGTCGCGGAGCAGTCGTCCCTTGGCGGTGCGGTAGGCGACGCGCCCGATCTTTTCTACGCGGGGCAGTGTGATGACGAGTTCCGCCGGATTGCCGATGAACCACTGCGCTCCTTCGTCGCCGTCGATGGTGAGGGCGACGCTATAGGCCATGGGGAAGTCTTCGGCGTTGGCGCCCTTGACGCCTTCGGCCTTGGAGCCGGTGGAGGCGAGGGCGACATTGCGAGGCGTCGCTTCGTCGGTCCAGATCTCAAACTCGGAGATGCGTCCGCCGACGCCGCTCAGCGGGTTGGCCGATGTAGCCGAGATTGTGAGTTTGACGAAGCGGGCCTCGGTGGGAGCGATCTTCTCTTCGGTGAGGAGGGTGTCCGCCTTGGGCCGCGTATACTTACGGGTGGCGAGCAGGGCCTTGGCCTTGGTTTCGATGGCCGCGGTGAGGGCTGACTGTTCGGCGACGAGTCGGGCACGCTCCTTGTTCAGCGGGCCCATGGCGGCATTGTAGGCCTGGGTCTGCTCCTTGGTCGCGACCGGTCGGCGTCCATGGACGACGCCTTCGAAGGCCGCCCGAACCCGGTAGTAGTCTTGGTCGGGATGGGGTCGAACTTATGGTGATGGCATTTCGCGCAGTTGATCGTCAGGCCGAGGAAGGCGCTCCCGGTGGCGGTGACCATGTCGTCGAGCGTGGCGGCGCGGATGACCTTCTGGGCATTGGCATCTTGGTTGCCCACGTCGTCGTAAGGTCCGGCCACGAGGAAGGCGCTGCCGACCTCGACCTCGGGCTTGAATTTACCAATCACGTCACCGGCGAGGTGTTCACGGATCAGCTGGTCGAAGGGCTTGTCGTCGTTGAGCGAGCGGATGACGTAGTCGCGAAACGGATAGAGGTCATCGATGACGAAGTTACGTTCGAAACCGTTGCTCTCGCCGAAGCGGACGACGTCGAGCCAGTGGCGGCCCCAGCGTTCGCCGTAGCGAGGAGAGGCGAGCAGGCGATCGACGAGGGCTTCGGTTGCTTGGCGGGCGTTGGCCTGATGGCCGGCGACGAAAGCGTCGACTTCGGCCTGGGAGGGCGGGAGGCCGGTTAGGTCATAGCTGAGGCGGCGGATCAGCGCCTGCGGCTTGGCGGGGGCGTTGCGGGCGATTTTCTGTTCGGCCAGCTTGGCGTCGATGAAGCCGTCGATCTCGGCGTGCTTGAACTCCTTGGCGAGCGGCTGGAGGGACCACCAGGACTTGTCAGCCCGCTTTGCTTCGCCGGTAGACTCCGTCCGCGGATCGGGTGCGCCCATCTTGATCCATGCGGTCAAGTCGGCCAACACGGCGTCAGGCAGCTTCGGCTTCTTCGGCGGCATCTCCATGTCCGGCTCCAGGTGTCGGACGTAGCGCAGGAACAGGCCCTCGTCTGGTTTACCCGGGACGATCGTCGGGTGACCAGCGTCGCCGCCTTTCAGCCAGCCTGCCTTGGAGTCCAGGTAAAGCCCGCCCTTGAGTTTCTTGGCCTTGGTGCTGTGACACTCGTAGCAATGTTCGACGAGCACTGGACGGATCTTCTGTTCGAAGAAAGCGATGCCAGCAGGGTCGTCGGCGGCGATGAGCGTAGCCGACGCGAGCAGAAGGAGGGCGACGACGTTTCTCATGCGAGGACGGGCTTGATGACGTGGCCGTGGACGTCGGTGAAGCGGCGGTTCACGCCGTTATGGTAATAGGTCAGCTTCTCGTGGTCGAGGCCGAGCAGGTGCAGG
>CAIVYX010000061.1 GCA_903910245.1 uncultured Opitutia bacterium
CCCGCGGCTACCTCTGTACCAACGACGACTCGCATGGCGGCCAGACGGTCTTCGACATGGTCCCTCCGGAGTACGGCAAGCTGCGCCTGTTCTGCGTCGGTCGCCTCGACAAGGATTCGGAAGGCCTGCTCATCCTGACCAACGACGGAGAATTGGCCAACAAGGTCATGCACCCCTCGGGCGGTGTCATCAAGCGCTACGAGATCATCCTGAATCGTGATTACGATCCGACCCTCACGCCGCGCCTGCTCAAGGGGGCCGTCGAAGAAGGGGAGCACTTGCGCTTCAAGAAAGTCATCCGCCACCCGGATAATGCCGCCCACCTGGAGATTCACCTCGATCAAGGTCGCAAGCGCGAGATTCGTCGCCTCTTTGAGATCTTCGGCTTCCACGTGAAGACCCTCCGCCGCTTCCAGATTGGCGGACTGGTTATCCGGAAGATGCCCTTGGGCGATTGCCGTCCGCTTTCCCGCAAGGAAATCGACTCTCTTTTCGAGAACTGAGTCCGGCCGGGCTATCTTGGGCTTGCACCTTGTAGGTAGGGGTTTTTGCTCAGGTGAACCCCTTAGCCGTGCACCCCTCGCGTCTGCTCCCCGTTTTGCTCTGCGCCTGCTCGTTGCTGGCCGGACCTGAGACTTCCCTGAAGCTCGTCTGGTCCGACGAGTTCAACGAGAAGGAGATCGATAAGAAGAAGTGGGGCATCAACAACCCCGACGGCGTGAAGATCGTGGACGGTCAGCTCTCTCTGGAAATCACGCCGGGCTCGAAGCCGATGTTCTGGCGCGGTTCGAGCATCAACTCCCGCGGTAAATACAGTTCCAAGGCCGGCTACATCGAAGCCTCCATCTTGTTCTTACAGACCGGCGGCCACGGGTGTGGTTTCGGCATCGGCAACGAGGATGGTCGGGCGCCGTCGGCTGGCATGGGCTTCAGCAACGGCGGCGGCGATTCGGTCGGCGTTGGCTTGTGGATCGTGAACGAGGAGAGAGGACGGAATCTGAGTCCCAAGGAGAATCCGGTGCCGCGCGACCCCACCTACTCCAAGAAGTTCCACCGCTTCGGCTTCCAGTGGGGTCCGAACGACTATCGATGGTATGTGGACGGCCGCCTGGCTTACACCATCCGAATCTCGGATAAGATTCCGGCCACGCCTAAGCCGATGTATATCTCCTTTGACCATAGCCGCCTGCCGGAAGCCGGCCTGCTGAAGAGCTTCAAGGACCCTAAACTGGGGCCGGAACCCATGCGGGTCGACTGGGTCAAGGTCTACCAATAAGAGGGTAGGGCTTGCCTCCTTCTGGTCTCTGATTTTAATCATTCTTACCCCTATTTCATGAAAGCCCTCCCGCTTTTCTCCCTCCTTGCCGCCCTGACGTTGGGTGCAGCTCCCAATTCCGGTCTGAAGCCGGTCTGGGAGGATGACTTCAACGCCAAGGAGCTCGACCCCAAGAAGTGGAACGTCAGCGGCCAGGCCCGTATCGTCGACGGCAAGCTGCAGATCGAGACCACGCCCAAGGACAAGCCTGGCTTCTGGAATGGAAGCAACGCGACCACTTCCAAGAAATTCACCCACGGTCAGGGTTACTTCGAAGCCTCCATTCGCGCGGTCCAATCTAAGAACCGCGGCTGGACGATTTTCGGTATCCGCAATCAGGACCTTTCCAAGGCGCCTTCGGCTTCCTTCTCCTTCGTCTTCACCGGCGCCGACCGCATCGAGCCGAACCTGAACCTCGTCGAGGAGACCGGCGCGCAACGACTGGTACCCAAGGAGCGAGTAATCGCCATGGACGGCGGCAAGTCCTACAAGAAGTTCCTCACCTACGGGCTGCAGTGGAACGCCACTTCGTATATCTGGTACGTCGAAGGCCGCCAGGTGCATAAGCTCTCTCGCCCGATCCCCAAGGAGCCGATGTATATCGAATTCTACCAGAACCTGCCCGAAGGCGGCCTACTCAAGGATTTCATGAATCCGAAGCTGGGTCCCGAGCCGATGCAGATCGACTGGGTCAAGGTCTTCAAAATCCCGTGAGAACCCTGCTCCTCTTGCTGGCTGCGACCGCCTTGGCCGTCGATCCCACGATCGGCAAGAAGGTCACTTTCTCCGACGACTTCAATGGGGACGCGGTCGATGAGACGAAGTGGACCCTACCCGGTAATCGCGACACGGTCTCCATCGTCAAGGGGGGCAAGGACAAGGCCCTACGCATCTCCCTGCGCAAGGCCGAGGACATGATCCAGTGGAACGGCCTCACCACCAACGGTAAGTTCGAG
>CAIVYX010000062.1 GCA_903910245.1 uncultured Opitutia bacterium
ATCGCGCCGACGTCACGCGCATCCTGATCGAGCAGTTCAAGCTTTCCGCCGAGCCCGTCGAGGCCTTCTTCGCGCACCTCCGCGAGATGAACTACTACGACAACGACCCGCGCACCACGCGTCAGCTGTTCGAGCAGTTCTTCCCCGGCCGGCCGGACGTCCAGCGCTTGCTCCTCGAGCCCATCGCCTACGCCAACGGCTCCACCCTCGACGACCCCGCGATCAGCTTCGGCATCGTCTTCTCGAACTTCATGTCGAAGGGCGTGTTCATCTTCCAAGGCGGCACGGATACCATGATCAACCTCATGACCACCGAGATGAAGGCCAACGGCGTCGACATCCGCCGCAACGTGCTCGTCGAGAAGGTACTGGTCGAGAAGGACGCTTCTGGCCGCCGCCGCGTCGTGGGTGTGAAACTCCGCGGCACGCGTCTCGGCGAAGAAGCCGAGGTCGCCTGTGCGACCGTCGTCTCGAACGCCAACATTAAGGACACCGTGCTCAAGATGGGCGGGGAGGATGCCTTTGAAGCTCCGTTCCTCGAGGAAGCCAAGAAGGTGCGCGTGAACACCTCCTCCTGCCAGGTCTACATGGGTGTACGCGAAGGCGAGACCATCCCGCACATCGGCGACCTCGTCTTCACCTCCGAAGCCAAGCCGTTCTCCAGCCACGAGCTCGTCGACTTCCACACCACGTCACGCACCTACTCGGTTTATTACCCGGACACTCGTCCGCATACCAAGAAGCCGCGCTACGCGATCGTGACGTCGGTCAACCAGAAGTTCGAGGATTGGGCGCAACTCTCTGACGCTGACTACGCGATCCACAAGGAGCGCGTCATCGAGGAGTCCTTCAAGGGCCTTGAGAAGTTCATCCCCGACATCCGTTCCAAGGTCGACCACGCCGAGGCCGCGACCCCCCGCACCGTCCAGCGCTACGTCCGTCACATTGGTGGCACCTCGTTCGGCACCAAGTTCGAGGGCCTCAAGGTCTCGATGGCCCTGCCCGAACAGGTCGGCGGCTTCTACCATGCCGGCAGCGTCGGTATCATCATGTCCGGCTGGCTGGGCACTATCAATTATGGCGTGATTGTCTCGGCCAAGGCTGACGCCTACCTGCGCGAGCCGAACGCCGACCCGCTCGGCGAGGCCGCCGCGAGCGCAGGGGTCTGAGGGCTGGTTCGTCGGCTTGACGGTCGACCTGAAATCGTAAATCTCCGGGCATGGCCAAAGACTCCCAGGACGAAGGCATCTTGAAGAAGCTCGAGCACGGGCTCGAATACTTCATCTTCGCTAGCCGCTGGGTACAGGCACCAATCTACGTCGCGCTGATCTTCGCGGCCATCGCTTACGCTTGGAAGAGCGTGCAGGAGCTGTGGCATCTCCTCCAAGGGTTCGCCACCGCTACCGAGAGCAGTATCATGCTCGGCATCCTCTCGCTCGTGGATATTTCGATGGTGGCCAACCTCGTCAACATGGTCGTCGTCGGCGGCTACGTGACCTTCGTCTCGCGCATCGACTTCGGCGACAATGGCGATCGCCCAGACTGGCTCGACCACATCAACGCCAACACGCTCAAAGTGAAGCTAGCCGGCAGCCTCGCGAGTATCTCGGCCATCCATTTACTCAAGAGCTTCATCGACATTACCTCGGGGGCCGCCGCCGGAAAGGCGATGACCGCCGGCGACGAGAAGGTCATCCTCTGGCAGGCCATCATCCACGGCGTGTTCCTCGCCTCGATGATCCTTTTCGCCTGGGGCGAGAAGATGCAGCGCCACCCCAGCGATCACTGAGCCTTCGGCGCGAGGTCGCTGACCCAGCCGACGAGGTAGCGTTTGCGTTCAGCCGACCAGCCGTAGTGGATCCGCAGGCGCTCGCCCGCGGGATTCGGTTTGGTATCAATCGTCGCGTTTAGCGTGACCTTCCGTCCCTGGTGGGTAACGCGCATGGCGGCTTTGCCGGTGAGACCTTGGCGGATCGGGTGGCGCAGGTGCGGGGGAATCTCGTCCCCGTCGCAAGCGCTGCCATGTCCGCCTTCCATGCGGACCATGCGCATGAAGTCCAAGGCGCGCATGGCCGAGTGGATGTGCTCGAAGCAATCGAACTCGCAGGCCATGCCGGCGTCGATGGCCGATTCAAGGATGACGTGATCCTCCATGCTGGGCATGCAGCACGCCCAGGCGAGGAAGTGGCCCACGTTCGGCTGGTGGCCGGGCACGCGGTGGCCTTGGATCTCCTGCTTCGGCCGGCGGACTTTTTCCTCGCGTACCTCCGGCCCAAGGCCGGCCACGATCGCCTGGACGACCGCTTTGTCCGCGGCGCGGAAGTCGAAGGTGACCTCGTTCGTCGGGCCATCGACGCCGGTTGGCCCCGAGTCGTCACCGGCGATGCGCACGCCGATGTCGCCATGGAGCTCCGGTCCGCTCAGGCGGACGCAGTCGCCGTAAGCCGGCAGCACGAAGAACGTGGGCAGGCCTTCGTCCGCGCCGCCGAGGGCCTCAAGGCGTTCGCGGAGTTTCAGGGCGGGGAAGGGAGAACGGAGGCGACGACGGAGGAGCGGGCGAGGGCGGGAAGGAGCGGGGGAGTGGCGTTTCATGGTTTGGTTTTAAGAAGAAGAGAGGGAGTCCCTGCCGTGCGGTCCGTGGGAAAACGGTGCGCGGCTGGAATGGTGAGCAATGGAATGGAAGGATCGGACAGGGACGCCGGGGTGGGCGGAGAACTGGCCGAGGACGCTACTATGCCCGGCGGTCGAGGGTTGTCCAGCGGGCCGCCGGAGGTTTCTGAAAATAATATAACCCCCGGATTTATGGGCAAAAAGAAGGGCTCCCCGGTCGGGGAGCCCTTGGGGGCCGTCGGCCAGCTGGGTCAGGGGGCTTTTTTCGCTACCGGGATGCGCATGCCGTAGAAGCTCCGGTAGACGAAGAAGAGGGCGACCAGGAAGATCGCGCTCCCGAGGAGTAGCTTCGGGCCGGCCGGCATCTTCACCGCAATCTCGACGGCGAGTAGGCCGAAGAGCGTCGTGAACTTGATGACGGGGTTGAGTGAGACCGAGGACGTGTCCTTGAAAGGATCGCCGACCGTGTCGCCCACCACCGTCGCCTCGTGCAGCTTGGTGCCCTTGGCCTTCATGTCGACTTCGACGATCTTCTTGGCGTTATCCCAAGCGCCGCCGGCGTTGGCCATGAAGATCGCTTGGAAGAGGCCAAAGAAGGCCATGCCCACCAGGTAGCCGATGAAGAAGAACGGGTCGAACAGCGCGAGGGACAGGGAGAAGCAGAAGATCACGATGAAGATATTCGTCATGCCCATCTGCGCGTACTGGGTGCAGATGCGGACGACTTCCTTGGAGGACTCGGTCGTCGCCGTCGTCGCGTTGAGGTTCATGTTCTCCTTGATGTACACCACCGCGCGGTAGGCGCCGGTGACGACGGCCTGCATCGAGGCGCCCGTGAACCAATAAATCACCGCGCCGCCCATGAGGAGGCCCATGAGGGCCTCCGGGTGGACGAGCGAGAGTTTCTCCAGGACGTTGAACTTCGCGTCCACCGCCTGATAGTGTTCCTGCAGCATCATGATGATGCCGAAGACC
>CAIVYX010000063.1 GCA_903910245.1 uncultured Opitutia bacterium
GCAAGAGGTACTGAAGTCAATCGGTCAGGTCGCCGCGAGCGACGCCACCGTACTCATCACCGGCGAAAGCGGCACGGGTAAGGAGCTCGTCGCGCGCTGCATTCACCAGCATTCGCTCCGCGCCAAAGGCACGTTCCTCGCGGTCAACTGCGCGGCCATCCCCGAGAACCTTATCGAATCCGAGCTCTTCGGCCACGAGAAGGGGGCCTTCACCGGCGCGACCAACCAGAAGCTCGGCAAGTTTGAGCTCTGCGACGGCGGCACGATCTTCCTCGACGAAATCGGCGACATGTCTCTGCCCACGCAGACGAAGGTGCTTCGCGCCATCCAGGAAGGCGAAATCCAGCGCGTCGGCGGCACGGTCACCGTCAAGATCAGCGTGCGACTCGTCGCCGCGACGAACAAGGACCTCGAGGCGATGGTGACCACGCGCCAGTTCCGCGAAGACCTCTACTACCGCCTCAACGTCTTTCGCATCCGCCTGCCCGCCCTCCGCTACCGCAAGGGTGATGTGCCACTCCTCGTGGACTACATGCTGCAGCGCCAGGCCGCCGCGAAGAAGACCAAGCCGAAGCGTCTTTCGAACGAAGCGCTCGACGCCCTACTCGCCTACGACTGGCCGGGCAACGTGCGCGAACTCGAGAACGTCGTGCAGCGCGCCAACGTGCTCGCCAAGGGCGAGACGATTCTCCCGAAGGACCTGCCTCAGGACGTCCTGAACCCTCGCAAGACGCCGATCGCGCCGCCCACCGCCGTATCGGCCGCCCCTGCACCCGCCTCAGCCGAAGCCGCCGCCCCTGTCGCCGGCCTCATCCCGGCCTACGATACCATCTACAAGCAGTGCCGCGTGAACGATGGCAAATCCATCCTCTCGGCCATCGAGATGGAGATGATCCGTCGTGCGATGGAAGAGACCCGCGGCAACCAGCTCCGCTCCGCCATGATTCTCGGTATTAACCGCTCGACGTTAAAGAAGCGCCTGCTCGAGATGCGCGAGGCCGGCATCAAGGTCTTCACTTAACCTTTGCCTGTGGCTGGGAATGGGTTTGGTTAGCGCTTCCCCCATGAGCTCCCCCTCACCCCTCCGCACTACCCTGCTGGCCACGGCCGCGCTCTTCCTGAGCTCGTACGCCGCGTTCGCCGGCGAAACAATCCAGATGTTCGACGGCAAGTCTCTCGCCGGCTGGAAGGCCTCGAAGAACTCCCCCGAAGGTACCTACAAGGTCGAGGACGGCGTCCTCCAGATCCGCGGCGGCCAGGGTCACCTCTTCTTCGTCGGTGCCGATGGTAAAGCCAACTTCACGGACTTCGACTTCAAGGCGAAGGTGAAGACCTACCCGACCGCTAACTCGGGCCTCTACTTCCACACGGCCTACGAGGACAAGGGCTGGCCCTTCGCTGGCTATGAATGCCAGGTCAACGCCAGCCATAAGGACATCAAGCGCACCGGCGGCCTGTACGCCGTTCGTGACGTGCTGAACACACCAGCCGCCCCGGACAACGTCTGGTTCGAATACCACATCCGCGTCGAAGGTAAGCGCATTCAGATCTGGATCGACGGCAAGCAGACCGTTGACTTCACCGAGTCAGAAGGCTGGACCCCTCCGAAGGGCATGGCCGGCCGAAAGCTCGGCAACGGCACCTTCGCCATCCAGGCCCACGATCCTACCTGCAAGGTCGACTACAAGGATCTCGTCGTCGAACGCCTGCCCTGAGCAGTCCGACGGTGAAACCAAAAGGGGGACTGAACGGTCCTCCTTTTTTGTGCCCGCGATTCAGGCGAGCGCACGCTCGAGCTCAGCGATGAGCCGCGCACGGACGGGCTCGGCCAAAGCCGATAGCCGACGCTGCTCGGTTTCGTATTCGTTCCGGCCTTCGGCGGTCTCGATCGCAATGGGCTTCAGCCCGATGGCGGAGAAGTCGTAAGGGCTGGCGCGCATGTCGACCGTCCGCGCGACGTGGGCGAGCTCGAACGCGTCCGCGGCGAGCTCCGCCGAGACCCAAGGCTGCGCCTTCATCGCCCACTTAAAGAGATCCATCGTGACGTGCACACAGCCGGGCTGCTCGTTGTCGACGCGTGCCTCAAGGGTGGGCGCGAGCTTGTTCAAAGGCCGCGCACCGGGCGTGAAGAAACGAAAGGCATCGTAATGCGTGCATCGCACAGGCATCGAGCGCACGACGGCGTCGGTGCCCTCCGCGCCGAGGCGTAACGGCCACGCACCATGGCGGCGCTGTTCGGCCTGACCATAGACCATCGCCCACTCATGCAGGCCGAAGCAGCCGTGGAAGGCTGCGCGCGTCGCGACCGCCCGGCAGAGCTTCAGGCTGAAATCCAGCCGTCCGGCCTGCGCTGCGTCCGGCAAAGCCACCCGCACGAGTCCGTCGGCGCCGCGCAGGAAGCGGCGATCGTCGACGAGTTCATCCGCCTCAGCCAGCGCCACACCGGCACCTGGCGTCCAGCGTCGGACAGCTGCAAAACGGAACGGATAATAAGTGAAGAGGAAATCCTCAACGGGATCGCGCTCGCCCTTCTGGGCACGCGCTCGTCGTGCCTCGACGAGTCGATCCGCGCGGGCCTCATGCGCCGTGCGTAGGGACCGCCATTCTACGGAACCGAGCACGACCTGACTGGCAGGCTCGACGCTCAATCGAAGCGGCGATGATGGGCGGCGACTTTCACGTACTTCTCCGCCCACCCCGGCAATGAGGCCTGCTCCTCGGCGGTCAGCGGACGCACGACCTTGGCCGGCGAACCCATGACGAGTGAACCAGGCGGCACTCGCGTGCCCTTAGTGACGAGCGAGTTGGCGCCGACGATCGAACGCGCGCCGATGACGGCGCCGTCGAGGATGGTGGCGTGCATACCGATGAGGCATTCATCACCGACGGTGCAGGCGTGAATCATCGCGAGATGGCCGACCGTGACGCGGGCGCCGATCTTAGCCGGCAGTCCGTCAGCGACATGCACGACTGCGCCGTCTTGGATATTAGTTCCTTCGCCCACCTCGATTGGGGCGATGTCGCCCCGCAAAACGGCGCAGGGCCAGACGCTGGCCTTGGGGCCGACGGTGACGTTGCCGATGACGACCGCCTTGGAATGGACGAAGGCCGTGGCATGCACGCTGGGCCCTTTGGATAGATTACGGGTCAGCTCCTTCGAGAGGGCCTCATCGGCATCAAGCGGCTCCTCGAACTGACCTTCCTGGTAAAACGGGTTCATGACGGGAGAATTAAGCACCTCTCCCCGACTGGGAAGACCGAACCAGCTCACCCCACCCCATTTTAACCTATTTTAAGCCAAAAACCTCGCACCCATTAACCCCAGTCACCCCTTTCCTGTCCCTAGCCCTGCCCCCGTCCCTAGCCCTGACCGTATTAACCCTACAATTCCCCTTGCCAACGCCCCTTCACTCCGTTTGCTCCGACCTTCCGACAGCCATGAAGGCCACATTTATCACCTCCGGTCGCCAATTCACCGTCACTCAAGGCGACATCCTCATCGTTAACCAGTACCCTGGTAAGAA